>CAZCVW010000158.1:0-7436 GCA_964502185.1 uncultured Burkholderiales bacterium | reverse complement strand
TCAGGGTGTGACCGGCACGCGGTCGGTGCGGCCTCGGCGGCGGAGGCCGACCAGCCCGAGCGCCGGGATCCCGAGCACGAGGGCGAGCGGCAATGCCACACCGAGAACCACCAGGGTGCCGGCCAGCACGGCCAGGGCGGCGCCCATGGCCCGCTCCCAGGCCCGGGCCAGCGTGGTCGGCCGGGGCTCGTCCGCCTGGGCCACGGCGCCGTCGACCAGGACGCTCAGGTTGATGGTGGAGAAGGCCGTCTGGCCTTCGAGTTGCCGGCGCCGGCCCTCGAGCTGCTCGATCTGCTCCTGCACCGTGGACAGCTGCTGCTGGATCTGGATCGTCTCCCCGATCGTCTTGGCCTTCGACATCAGCGCCACGAAGACCGCTTCCTGGGCCCGCCAGTGGCGCAAACGGGCCTCGAGATCGACGTACTCGGCGCTCACGTCCTGGCCGGAGAGCGACTGCGACCGCACCTCACCGAGGCCCCGCAGCTTGGCCAGCACCCCGTCGAGCCGGTCGACCGGGACCTTGAGCACGAAGCTGGCCTGGTCGTCGGACGACTCGGAGCTCTGCACCCATCCGCCCGCGCTCGACACGGCGTCCAGCGCCCCCTGGTGGGCCCCGGCCAGCTTCCCCTTGTCGACGGAGAGGTCGACCCGGGCGGTCTTGACGATGCGGGAGTTCCCGGCCGCGATTGCCTCGGGCAGGGGCGCACCGCCCAGGCCGTCCGGCCCAACCGCCGCCGAGACGGGCACGGCGGCCTCGCCGGCCAGCGACGACACCCCATCGGCGGACCCGTAGCGGGACCGCTCCGAGCCTTCCGTGTTATCTACAGCCGCGGCCGCAGAAGGCGACGACACCCCGTCGGCCGAAGGGGTGTCGTCGTCGAACACCGCCACCAGGGCTCCGAGGCTGAGGAGGACGACGGCCGCCACCACGGCGGGACGGGCGAAACGGCGAAGCATGGCGTACCTCCACGGCGGAACCGGTTGCGAACGACCGTTAGACGCCGCTGCGCCGCAACCAGTTCCCGGGCCTCTCGGGGACACCCCGCACCCCGGGCCTCTCGGGGACACCCCGCACCCCGGGCCCGTGGTTGACGTCAGCCGAGTTTGTCGAGAACAGCTCCCAACTCGTTGCGATCAAACGCCCGCATGGTGGTGGTGCGCACGTTGCCCTCGGCTCCCACCGCCAGAGCGAAGGCGGCGATCGTCTCGTCGTCCGGAGCCTCGACGATGCTCACGGCGTCGTAGGGCCCGATGGTCCACAAGGTGGTTTTCATCTTCCCGCCCAGTTTGCGCAGCCGGCTGGCCACGGTCGCCGCCCGGGCGGGGCTGTCGGCTGCGTTCGCGAGGCCCTGTTCGGTCCAGTTGATCAGCAGGACGTAGGTCGCCATGCCAACTCCTTTCGCCGTCTCGGCCGCACGCTACTGTCCGCAAGGCGAAGGGAGCCGGGTGAAATGACGAATGATGACGACCATGACGCCACCGGGCTGGCCGATCTCGTTCGCCGTAACGAGGTGTCGCCGGCCGAGCTGGTGGAGGCGGCCATCGCCCGGACGGCGGCTCTCAACCCCGACCTGAATGCGGTCATCCACACCCGCTTCGAGCGGGCCCGGACGGAGGCGGACGGCGACCTGCCCGACGGCCCCTTCCGGGGCGTTCCCTTTCTGGTCAAGGACCTCGTGTGCCACATGGCCGGCGAGCCGCAGCACGAGGGGATGCGTTTCCTCAAGGAGCTCGCCTTCACGGCGAAGTCCGACAGCTACCTGGCCGCCCGCTTCCGGGCCGCCGGCCTGGTCGTCATCGGGCGCACCAACACGCCGGAACTCGGCATCCAACCCACCACCGAACCCGAGGCCTACGGGCCCACCCGGAACCCGTGGGATCCCAGCCGCTCGCCGGGCGGTTCCAGCGGCGGATCGGCGGCCGCCGTGGCCGCCGGACTGGTGCCCGCGGCGCACGCCAACGACGGCGGAGGATCGATCCGCATTCCCGCCAGCGCCTGCGGTCTCGTTGGCCTGAAACCATCGCGAGGGCGCACGTCCCTGGGCCCGAGCGGCGACTCGGCGGGGGCTCTGGCGGTCGAGCACGTCGTGTGCCGGTCGGTCCGGGACACCGCCGGTTTTCTCGATGCCGTGGCCGGCCCGATGCCCGGCGATCCCTACGTCGCCCCCGCACCGATCCGGCCCTGGGCGGCCGAGGTCGGGGCTGCGCCGGGGCGGCTACGGATCGGAGTCCTCACCCACGCGCCGGGCCAGACGGTGCCCGTCCATCCGGACTGCGTCGCCGCCACCACCGACGCCGCCCGGCTCTTGGAGTCGTTGGGCCACCACCTCGAGGAGGCGTATCCGGCCGTGCTCGACGACCCGAACTGGGCGCCGAACTTCATCGCCCTGTGGGCCGCCGGTGTGGCCCTCGGTTTGGACACATGGAGCCGGCACACCGGCCGGAGGATCACTCGAGAGGATGTGGAACCGCTCACCTGGACCTTGGCCGAGATGGCCGACTCACTGGGGACCCGGGCCGTGCTCTCGGCCCACGCCTGGTTGATGCAAGCCGGCCGGGCCATGGCGCAGTGGTGGCATCCTCTGGATGGCCGAGGTGGTTTCGACCTGCTGCTCACGCCGACGCTGGCCGAGCCGCCCGTCCCCCTCGGAACCTTCGCCGCGGCCCCCGACAACCCTTTCCCGGCACTGGTCCGGGCCGGCGCCTTCTGCCCGTTCACCCCACCCGGTCAACGTGAGCGGGCAGCCCGCCATCTCCCTCCCGCTGCACCTGACGGCCGACGGGCTCCCGGTGGGTGTCCAACTGGTGGCCGCCTACGGCGCCGAGGACGTACTGATCCGCGTGGCGGCCCAGCTGGAGGAGGCGCGCCCGTGGGCCCGACGCCGCCCTCCTCGGCATGCCTTGAGTTAACGCCGCATCAGGAGGGGCCGAGCTTGTCGGGCCACGGTTTCTACCGCGCCCGGATTTTCTCATTGCTCTCAGGACAGAAAAAGCGCGCTCACAGCAATGAGATTGTCTCAGAGGTCCTCGACGACGGCGACGCGGTCGGAACGGCGCAGGATCCGAGCTACGACACGGTGAAGGCAGTGTGCATGCCCTCCTGGTAGTGGCTCTCGAGGGTGCCGTCCTCTTCCTCCTCGACGATGTTGCAGAACAGCACGTACTTCCCGGCGGCCAGGTCGAAGGTGCCGGGGCAGGTCGCTCCGGCGGAGAATCCCTCGATCTCGCCGATGAAGGCACCCTCAGGCAGGTCGTCCTCGGCGACCTTGCCGTCCTTGATGGGCAGGCCGGCCGGGTCCTCGCCCTTCACCACCACCAGTTCGTGGTTCTCGGAGCCGTCGTTGCGGGCCCGGAAGGTCACCTTTCCCGTCGGCGCGGTGGCCGGTTCGGCCACCACCGTCCATTCCTTCAAGGTGACGGGGATGCTGGTGCCACTCCCGTCGCCCACCGGTTCGCAGGCGAGGGCGGCACCGCTCACCGTCGAGGTGGTCGATCCGCCGGACTCCCCGCTGGGACTCGCCTCCTCCTCGTCGTCACCACAGGCGGGTAGCACGAGGACGATCGCAGCCAGCCCGGCGGCCGCGAGACGACATGGGACAAAGCGGAACATGGTGATGAGCCTCCCCTTTAATTAGGCGAACCTAACTCTAGAGAGTAGGGGGTCCATCGTTCAAACTTCCTTCCGCCCGGTTGGGTTAGCGTCGTGCCCTCGAACCCATCAAAGGAGTGCCGACCATGAAGGTCGCCTACGTCTTCACCACCTCGGGCCACAACGTCGACTACAAGCTGGGCGAGATGATCCTCCCCCAGCTCGAGGAAGGCCGCCACGGCGCCGAGGTCGTCGGACTGTTCTTCTTCGACGACAACAACTACGTGCTCCGGGCCGGCGACCCCATCGGCGAGCGCCTGGCCAAGGTCGCCGCCGACCAAGGCATCCTGCTCATGATGTGCGACCGCTGCGCCCTTTCGCGGGGGCTGGCCGAAGGTGTTCCCGGCGACTGCAAGCCGGTCAATACCGTGGTCGGTGTCACCGTCGGCTGCTTCCCCGACCTCTACGCCGCCCTCAGCGGCAACCCGCCCGACCAGGTCATCTCCCTGTAGGGAGCAGCTAGAAGCTGGGGGCGCCGACGACCGACCGGCGGCGGCCCCCGGTCAGCGCGGCGACGAGGAAGGCGGCGGCCGCCACCAGCACGATGGAGCCACCGGGGGCCAGGGCGAAGATGCGGGCCAGGGCCAGGCCGATCACCACGGAAGCCGCGCCGATGGCGGCGGAAAGACCGAGCGTGGCCCGGAACGAGCGGGCCAGGCGCTGGGCGGCACCGACCGGGAGCACCATGAGGGCGGCCACCAGGAGCACCCCCACCACCCGCATGGCGGCCACCACGGTGAAGGCCGCCAGGGCGGCCAGGGCCATGTTCAGCATGTCGACGGGCAGGCCGGACACCCGAGCCGCCTCCTCGTCGATGACGACGGCCAGCAGCGCCCGCCAGCCGAGGCCCACGGCGGCGAGGATGACCGCCCCGAGCCCGACGACCAGCCAGGCGTCGGCCGGCGACACGGTGAGGATGGAGCCGAACAGGTAGCTGAGCACGCCGGCATTGAGGGAGCCGGCCAATCCGGTCAGCACCACCCCGCCGGCGATGCCCGAATAGAAGAAGAGGGCGAGGACGAGGTCGCCGCTGGCCTTGCCGCGGGAGCGGAACCACTCGAGGCCCATGGCCCCGGCCATGGCCACCACCAGCGCCGTCCACAGCGGCCAGATGTCGAGCAGCATGCCGGCGGCCACGCCGGCGAAGGCGAGGTGGCCGATACCGTCGCCCAGCAACGAGAGCCGCTTCTGCACCAGGAACGATCCGATGAGAGGGGCGCAGGCGCCGACGACCAGCCCGGCGGCCAGCGCCAGCTGCATGTACTGCCGGTCGAAGGGCCACGGGAGCGGCAGCGTCATCGATGAGCCGCCAGGCGAAGAACCATAGTCACCGTTGGTCCTCCAGCCACAGGGGCAGGTCGTGGGGATGGATGCCCAGGCTGACACCGCGGCTGGACAGCTCGTCGGGCGTCCCGTCGAAGACGATCTTGCCCCGCCGCAGCAGAAGGACCCGGTCGAGATCGGCGGCCACAGCGCCGAGTTCGTGGGAGACGAGCAGCACGGCCGTCCGGCGTTCCTGAACGAGCAGGACCAGCGAGTCACGGAACCGGCGCTGGGACTCGGCGTCGACGCCAGCCACCGGTTCGTCGAGGACCAGCAGGTCGGGGTGGCCGGCGAAGGCCCGGGCGATCCACGCCCGCTGCTGCTGGCCGACGGACAGCTCGCCCACCGGCACCTTCCGCAGCTCGGTGAGCGAGACCACGGCGATGGCCTCCTCCACTTCGTGCCAGTCGTCGGGGGTCAGCCGGCGGTGCCAGCCCCGCCGGGCCAGGCGACCACCGGCCACGACCTCCTCCACGGTGGTGGGGAGCGCGTCGGAGAGCACCGGGCGCTGCGGCACGTAGCCGACCCGCCAGCGGTCTCGCAGCTCGCCGGGAGGTCGGCCGAACAGCCGCACCTCGCCGGCCTGGGGCCGGGTCAGCCCGAGCAGGAGGCGCAGGAGGGTTGACTTACCGGAGCCGTTCGGGCCGACCAGCGCCACGAACTCACCCTCCCGCACGGTCAAGCTCGTGCCGTCGAGGACGGCCTGACGGGGATAGGCGAACGACAGCGCGTCGGCCTCGAGGACGGCAGCCACGGCGGTCTCTCTGCTCGGAGTGAGAACAGTTGCCATGCTACTCAGGCGCAGCCCAGGCCCTTGATGAGGGCCGCCCGGTTCTCGTCCATGATGGATACGTAGGTCGCTCCTGCCTTCGCCTGTTCTTCGGTGAGACCCTCGAGGGGGTTGAGCACCGCCGTCTCCACCCCCGACTCCCGGGCCAGCGTCTGGGCGACGCGGGAAGAGACGAGCGTCTCGTAGTAGACGGTGGTGGTGCCGGTGCGCCTGACCAGATCGGCCAACTCCCCCAGCCGCTGCGGGTCGGGTTCCGACTCCGGCGAGAAGCCGGCGATCGGCTCCTGGGTCAGGCCGTAACGACGGGTCAGATACCCGAAGGCGGCGTGGGACGTGACGACCACCGTGCGGGAGCACTGCCGGAGCGACGAGCTGAACCTCGAGTCGAGCGCCTCCAGCTCCCGGGCGTAGGCCTCGGCGTCGCGTTCGAAATCCGCCCGCCCGCCGGGGTCGGCCGTCACCAGCGCGTCGCGGATCTTGTCCACGAGCCCCCGCATGAGCTCGGGGTCGAGCCACACGTGGGGATCGATCGCCTTGCCGGCGCGTGCCGGCCCGCTGCTCCACTCGTTGGCGGCCAGGGCGAGGCCCTCGAGCAGGTCGAGGGCCTCACCTCCCGACCGGCCGGCCGCGTCTTCGATGGCGGGCTGGAAGCTCCGGCCGAAGTAGAGGACCAGATCGGCGTCTTCGATCCGGTCCACCTGCTTCGGGGTGAGTTCGAGATCGTGCGGTTCCACACCGGCCGGCGTGAGGTTCCTGACCTGAACGCGGTCGCCGCCGACCCGCTGCGCCGCCTCGTAGAGCGGGTAGAAGCCGGCCACCACGCGGACGGTGCCCCGCCCGGCAGTGGCCTGCTCACCCCCGTCATCGCTGTCACCATTGCTGGCACAGGCCGACAGGCCGAGGGCGAGGAGGAGTCCGGCGCCGGCCACTGCGACCTTCCATTTCATCGCCCCTCCTCTCGTCATCGGACGCCGGGAGCTTATGATAATTATTCTTAGAGCGTCGTACTCAGGACAGCCCGGATGGCGGCGGCTGCCCCGGTGGCGTCGGTGATGCAGTCCGGGATGCCGACGCCGCCGTAGGCCGCCCCGGTGACGGCGAGGCCCGGCCAGGCCAGCAGTTCCTTCCGGATGCCCCGGACCCGCTCGAGGTGCCCCACGTTGTACTGCGGCATCCCCGACGGGAAGCGGTGCACCTCGGTGTGCACCGGCTGACCGGTAATGCCGGCCAAGGTGGCCAACTCGGCCCGCACGATGCCCGCCAACGCCTCGTCATCGCCGTCCAGGACCGCGTCGCGGCCCACGCCCCCCACGTAGCCCCGCACCACCACCAGGCCGGTGGGGGCCCGCCCCTCCCATTTGGACGAGCTCCAGGTGGCGGCCAGCAGTTGCCGCTTTTCCGCCCGCGGAACGACGAAGCCGTACCCGGCCAGCGGGGCCTGGATCTTCTCGTCGGGGCGCGAGTCCGCCCGGTAGGCCAGGGACACGGTGGCCGTCGAGGCGTGGGGGATCGCCTGCAGCAGGCCGGCGGCGGGCGGGCTCAGGTCGGCCAGGAGCCGGGCCGTCACCGGGGCGGGCGTGGCCAGGATCACGGCGTCGGCCGCGAGTTGGCGCCCGGCCCCCCCACCGTCGGAGTCGAGGCCGAGCCGGTAGCCCGGCCCCTCCCCGTCGGCCC
>CAZCVW010000157.1:0-7445 GCA_964502185.1 uncultured Burkholderiales bacterium | reverse complement strand
GGCCGGGCCCGCGGCCGGGTGGGCGAGGCCGGTTTGCGGGGCGAGTGGTCGAACCGTTTCACGGCCGGCTCCCCCGAGGGAGGTCGTGATGGGACAGGTCGTTGTCGGGCCAGGCCGGGCGGGCTCCCGGGTAGGCGCCGGGCTCGCCGGCGAAGCCGGCGCGGCGCAACTCGGGATGGAGCCGGATACCGGTGGCGGCCTCGACCCGCCGCTGCACCTCGACGACGAGGTCGACGACGTCGGCCGACCGGGCCCCGGGCTCGGCCTGGAAGAAGTTCGCGTGACGTTCCGACACTCGGGCCCCACCCACCGCAAAGCCCTTCAGCCCGCAGGCGTCGATCAGCCGCCCGGCCGAGTCCCCGGCGGGGTTGGTGAAGACGGACCCGGCGTTGGGCCCGCCCGGCTGGTTCGCCCGCCGCCAGCGGACGATCTCGTCGATCTCGGCTTCGCAGTCGGCCGGCGGGCGGGGCGCCACCGCCAGTTCGGTGCGGACCACCACGGCCCCGGCCGGAACCGCCGAGTGCCGGTAACCGAAGTCGAGATCGGCCGGCGTCCATTCGGTGACGATTCCGGGGCGGCCCAGGTCCGCCACCCACGCTCGCCGGAGCACCTCAGCGGTCTCCCGCCCGTGGCCCCCGGCGTTCATCCGGACGGCGCCACCGACCGACCCGGGGATGCCGACGTAGAACTCGAGCCCGGACAAGCCGGCGGCGGCGGTGCGCCGGGCCAGGACGGGCAGGGCCAGCCCGCCGCCGGCCAGGACGGACCCTTCGGCCGCGCCCGACAGGTCGAGGCCGGCGAAGTCGCCGTCGAGGGCGATCACGACTCCGGCGAAGCCCTCGTCGGCCACCAGGAGGTTCGACCCCCGGCCCACGACCAGGGTCGGCACACCGAACGGCAGGGCGCCGGCCAGCGCGTCGAGATCGGCGGCGCGGCCCACCCGCACGAGCACGGCGGCGGGGCCGCCCAACCGGTAGGTGGTCAGCTCGGCGAAGGGCACCTGACGGCGGACCGGCAGCACGGCCTCCAGCCAGGCGGCCGCGCTTTCCAAATCGGGAGGGAGATCCAGATCGCCGGGCAAATCGCCAGGCAGATCGCCAGCGCCGATCACGCGACCCGCTCCTCGGCCTGGCGGATCCACTCGTCCGCCAGCGTGTTGACGTCGCCGGCCCCGAGCGTCACGACGAGGTCACCCGGCCGGGTGAGAAGCGGGAGGCGGTCGAGCAGGTCCGAGCGCCGCGGCAGGTAGAGCACCCGCTGCCCGGGCCGCGACTCGCAGACCGCCTGGAGCACCAGACGGCCCGAAACTCCGGGCTGGGGTGCCTCGCCGGCGGCGTAGACGTCGGTCAGGACCACGACGTCGGCGTCGTCGAAGGCGTCCCCGAAGTCCTGCCAGAGACGGGCGGTGCGGCTGTAGCGGTGAGGCTGGAAGACAGCGATGACCCGGGACCAGCCGCCCTCCTTGGCCGCCGCCAGGGTGGCCCGGACCTCGCCCGGGAGGTGGGCGTAGTCGTCGACCAGGGTGACGCCGGCCACCTCGCCGTGGAACTGGAACCGGCGGGCGATCCCGGCGAAGCGGCCGAGGGCGGCCCGGACGGCCTCGAAGGGGACCCCGATTTCCATGGCCACCGCCGCCGCCCCCGTGGCGTTCCGGGCATTGTGGAGCCCGGGGACGGGCAGGGTGAGCTCGCCCAGCACAGTGCCGTTCCGGCTGAGCGTGAACCGGGTGCCCGACCGATCGGCGGTGTAGCCCTCGATGCGGTAGCCGGCGGCGGGCGAGGTGCCGTAGGTGATGACCCCCCCGACCTCTGCGGCCAGACGGGCGGCGACGGGGTCGTCGGCGCAGGCCACCCGGGGTCCCGGGGCGGAGGCCAGGTAGCGGGCGCAGGCCGCTTCGAGACTGGCGAAGTCCCCATAGTGGTCGAGGTGGTCCGGCTCGACGTTGGTGAGGACGACGGCCTCGGGGGCGATCTCCACAAAGGTGCCGTCACTCTCGTCGGCCTCGATGACCAGCCAGTCGCCGTCGTCGTAGGCGGCGTTGCTGCCGACCTCGTTCGGTTCACCACCGATGAGGAAGGACGGGTGCCAGCCGGCGGCCCGCAGGATCAGCGCCGTCATGGTGCTGGTGGTGGTCTTGCCGTGGGTACCGGAGATGGCCACCGTCCGGCGGGTGTCGACGACGGCGGCCAGGGCCTGCGCCCGGCGCAGCACCGGCACGCCCCGCTCCCGGGCGGCCACCACTTCGGGGTTGCTGGCCGGGATGGCGGTGGACACGACGACGGCGTCGAGGCTGGCGGGGAGGCAGGCGGCGTCGTGGGGCACGTTGACCTCGACACCGAGGAGGCGGAGGCGTTCGAGGCCGCGCCAGGGTTTGAGGTCGGAACCGCTCACGGTGTGCCCCCGCCGGGCCAGCACCGTGGCGATGCCGCTCATGGCCATCCCGCCGATCCCCACGATGTGGATCCGGCGGGGTTCGGAGAGATCGAGCGACGGTGTCACAGCACCCCCACGGCGGTCGCCGGGCGGGCGGCGGCCTCGACGAGTTCGGCCAGACGGCCGGCCGCGTCCGGGCGGGCCAGGCTCCGTCCCGCCTCGCCCATGGCCACCAGCCGGGCCCGATCTTCCAGGAGGGCACCGACCTCGGCGGCCAGTCGGGCTCCGTCGCACTCGGCGTCGGGGACGAGGACGGCGGCCCCGGCCTCGACGAGGGCCAGGGCGTTGCGGGTCTGGTGGTCTCCGGGCGCTCCGGGCAGGGGTACGAGCACGGAGGGGACGCCGGCCGCGGCCAGTTCGGCCACGGTGGTCGCCCCGGCCCGGCAGACGGCCAGCGAGGCGGTGGCGTAGAGGTCCGGCATCCGGTCCTCGTAGGCCACCAGGCGGTAATCCAGGTTGTCGCCCGGGCGGCGGAGGGCGAGGAGGCGCTGGACCGATTCCTGGTAGCCGGAGCGGCCGGTCACGTGGTGGACGACGACGTCGCTCCGGTGGCGCCACAGGTCGTAGAGGCCGAGCGCCCCGTGATTGACCCGCCGGGCCCCGAGGCTGCCCCCGAAGACCGCCACCAGGGGCCGCTCGCTCGCCGGCCGGCGGACGACGGAGGCGACGGCCGCCCGGATCGGGTTGCCGGTCACCACCGCGCCGCGAAGCGGCGTCCCCGGGAGGGACACGGCCGCCTGGGCGCCGAGACGGACGGCGATGCGGTTGGCCAGGCCCGGAGCGGCGTTCGCCTCGTGGACGACCACGGGGATGCCGGCCAGGCGGGCGGCCACCGTGGTCGGCAGGGCGGCGTAGCCCCCGACGCCGACGACGACCTGGGGCCGGAGCCGGCGGACGATCCGGATGGCCCGCCCGAAGGCGATGGCGGTCTGGGCCAGCACCGAGACGTTGCGGGCCGTGAGCTTGCGCTGGAGCCCCCGTCCGGGGAGCAGGTCGATGGTGAAGCCGGCGGCGGGCACGACGGTCGCCTCCAGCCCCCGGGCGCTGCCCACCCAGTGGACCTGTGACCGGTCGTGGCCCCGCTCCACCAGCGCCTCGGCCAGGGCCAGGCCGGGGTAGACGTGGCCACCCGTGCCGCCTCCGGTAATGATGGCGAATGCCCGGGTGGGCTTGCGGCGCACGTTATTTCCCGTGTCGGGCCACGTTGAGCAACGTGCCCGTGGCGGCCATGGTGAACAGGAGCGCCGATCCCCCGAAGGAGACGAAGGGGAGAGGGACCCCGGTCACGGGCAGGAGGCCGGTGACGGTCCCGATGTTGACGAGGGCCTGACCGACGATCCACCCGGTGATGCCGGCGGCCAGGAGCGTCCCGAAGCGGTCCGGGGCGGACAGGGCGGTACGCACACCGAAGGTGGCCAGCGCCCCGAACAGGAAGATGACGAGGGCACAGCCGACGAGGCCGAGTTCCTCGCCGATCACGGCGAAGATGAAGTCGGTGTGGGCGTTCGGCAGGAACAACCACTTGGACCGCCCGGCGCCGAGCCCGACGCCCGTCCAGCTTCCGCTGCCCAGCGCGATCAGCGACTGCGCCACCTGATAACCGCCCGCCCGGGCGTGTTCCTCGGCGAACGGGTCGATGAACGACAGCATCCGGGCCCGCCGGTAGGGGGCCGAGAAGGCCAGGAACGTGCCCGCCGCCAGCCCGCCGGCGCCGGCCAGCAGCAGGTGGGTCATCCGGAGGCCTCCGACGAAGAGGATCGTGGAGGCGATGGTGGCCATGACGATCGTCGTGCCCATGTCGGGCTGGAGCATCACGAGCCCGGCGAAGCCGCAGAACACGAGGCCCACCGGCCGGAGCACCTTGCGCCAGTCGCCGACGTCGTCGGCCCGGCGGGTGAGCACGTCGGCGCAGTAGACGAGCAGGGCGACCTTGGCCAGCTCCGACGGCTGGAAGCGCAGCGCCCCCACGCCGAGCCAGCGGGTCGAGCCGTTGACCGAGACGCCGACGCCGGGCACCAGCACGAGCAGGAGCAGGAAGGTGGAGGCCACGAGGAACAGGCCCATGAACCGGCGCAGGATCCGGTAGTCGATGCGGGAGGTCACCAGCAGGGCGCCGAGGCCGAGGACGGTCCACAGCAACTGGCGCTTGAAGAAGAGCCAGGAGGAGCCGTAGTTGGCCAGGGCCTCCACCGAACTCGAGGAGAGGACCATCACCAGCCCGACGAGGTTGAGGACGACCACGGTGGCAAGCAGCGCGTAGTACGCCGGCGGACGCTTCCTGCCCCCCTCGCTCCAGGCCTTGCGCAGCACCTTGACGTTCCTCGCCACCGGAGACGCGGCCGCCTTCTTCTTGGGGCGTGGGGCGGCCAGCGCTGTCTTGCCCCGGCGCGCCTTGACCCTGGTGACGGACCGGCGGGGTTTGGTGGCGCCCCGAGGTGCGGGGTTCTCCCGAAGGGTCGTCACCTAGCCGGTCAGCTCCCGAACGCAGGCGGCGAAGTCGTCGCCGCGCTCGGAGTAGTTGCGGTACCAGTCGAACGAGGCGCAGGCGGGCGAGAGGAGCACGGTGTCGCCCGCCTCGGCGAGGCCGGCGGCGGTGCGCACGGCCTCGCCCATCGAGGCGGCTTCATGGACGGGCCGGAGGCCGGCGAAGGCGGCGGTGACCTCGCCGGCCGCCTCCCCAATGGCGACGACGGCCCGGATCCGATCCGCCTGCTCGGCCAGGACCGACAGGTCGAGACCCTTGTTCCGGCCGCCGGCCACCAGCACCACCGACTCGTAGCCCGCGATGGCCGCCAGTGCCGCATGCGGATTCGTGGCTTTCGAGTCGTCGATGAACGTCACTCCCCCACTTTGGCCTACCGGAGTCGTCCGGTGGGGGAGCCCCGAAAAGCCAGCCAGAACCTGGGAGACCGCCGGCACGGAAACGCCGAGCTCGAAGGCGACCGCCGAGGCGGCCAAGGCGTTGGCCAGGTCGTGGGGCGCGTCGCGGCCCAGGGCGGCCACGGGCACGAAGGGCAGGCCGTCCGGCCGGACCAGCGCCCCTCCCACCGCGCGATAGAACGCCTCGTCACCGGCCTCCAGAGTGAACCCGACCGTCCGGGCCGGGGCGCCGTAGGCCGCGCCGGCCACCGCCCGGTCGTCGGCGTTGAACACCAGCAGGTCGGGGTCGGCCTGGTTGGCGAAGATTCTCGCTTTCGCCTCGACGTAGGCGAGGAAATCGGGGTGCCAGTCGAGATGGTCGTCGGCCGCGTTGAGGAACACGGCCACCTGGGGCCGGAACGACTCGGTGAACCGGAGCTGGAACGAGGACACCTCGGCCACCACCACGTCGACCTCGTCGTGGACGGCGTCCAGCAGCGGGCGGCCGATGTTGCCAGCGGCGACGGCGCTCAGACCCCCGGCCCGCAGCATCTCGGTGATGAGCGTGGTGACCGTCGTCTTGCCGTTGGTGCCGGTGACCGCCACCAGTGTGCGCCCGAGGGCGTGGCCGGCCCGGGCGGCCAGTTCGATCTCGGAATGCAGCGGCACCCCCGCCTGGGCGGCCAGCGCGTAGACCGGGTGCGATTGGGGCACCCCGGGACTCGGCACCACCAGCTCCGAGGAGCCCACCAGCATGGCCAGTTCCGCTTCGGTGGGCGCTTCGGCCACGTTGACGCCGAGCCGGCGCAGGCGGGCCTTCCGCTCGGCGAAGCCGTCACCCCCGGGCCGGTCCTCGACCACCACGACGATCTCCCCGGGGGTGGCGAGCCGGCGGGCCACGGCCTCGCCCGTCACGCCGAGCCCGACGATTAGTTTCAATCGAGAGCCCCCGGGATCCGGATGAAGTCGGCGTAGAACAAGCCGAGTCCGAAGGCGGTGAACAGCCCGGCGATCAGCCAGAACCGCACGATCACGGTGAACTCGGGCCAGCCGGCCAGTTCGAAGTGGTGGTGGATGGGGGCCATGCGGAAGACACGCCGACCGAAGCCCCGGAACGAGACGACCTGGATCACGACCGACAGCGTCTCCAGCACGAACAGGCCGCCCATGATCGGCAGGAGCAGGTTGGTCCGGGTGAGCAGCGCCAGGCCGGCCAGGGCTCCGCCCAGCGCCAGCGAACCGGTGTCCCCCATGAAGATGCGGGCGGGAGCGGCGTTCCACCACAGGAACCCGGCACAGGCGCCGAGCACGGCGGCGGCCACCACGGCCAGGTCGAGGGCGGCGGCCGGGTCGATCTTGTAGACCGGCTCGTGGCGCACCTGCCAGAAGGCCACGATTACGAAGGCGGCCGACACCATGGCGGAGGCGCCGGAGGCGAGGCCGTCGAGACCGTCCGTGAGGTTCACGGCGTTGGCGGTGCCGATGATGATGAGCACGGCCCAGACCCCCCAGCCCCAGGGGCCGAGGTCGATGCCGAGATCGCGGGCGAAGGAGATCTCGGTCGAGACGCCGATCCAGTGGATGGCCAGCAGGACGAAGGTGACCCCCGCCAGCAACTGCCCGCCCGACTTGGCCCGCTTGTTGAGGCCCAGGTTCCGCTGGAAGCGGATGCCGAGGTAGTCGTCGATGAAGCCGACCGTGCCGAGGCCGACGATGAGGCCCAGGAGGCACAGTCCGGCCGGATCGAACCCGTGGGCGCCGGGGCGGACATTGCCCACCACATAGCCCGCCACCGTCCCGGCCAGGATGGCCAGACCGCCCATGGTCGGCGTACCCGCCTTGGTGTGGTGGCCGGAAGGCCCGTCCTCCCGGATGAGCTGGCCGATGCCCCGGGCCCGCAGGATCCTGATGAGTAGCGGCGTCCCCACCAGGGAGACGACGAGGGCGGTGGCCGCGGCGAGGAGGAGGGCGATCACTTAGGCGGTGATCTCCAGCTGGGCCAGAGCGGCGGCGGCCTTCTCCAGACCCACGACCCGGCTGGCCTTGACCAGCACGGCGTCCCCGGAGGCCAGCCGCGGGCCCAGGGCGTCGACGACGTGCCGGGCGGCCCGCACCGTGACGGTGTCCACGCCCGCCTGCTCGGCGGCGGCGGT
>CAZCVW010000156.1:0-7497 GCA_964502185.1 uncultured Burkholderiales bacterium | reverse complement strand
CGGAGCGGCGCCGAGAACTGCACACCCGCCTGGCTTCGATGGTGGAAGACCCCGAGCAGCGGGCCCGCCACCTCATGCTCGCCGCCGCCGGACCCGACGAGCAGGTCGCCCTCGCCCTCGACGAGGGGGCCCGGCGAGCCCGGGCCCGCGGTGCCCCTCAGGTCGCGGCCGGCCTGGCCGAGCAGGCGGTACGCCTCACGCCGCCCCACCTCGCCGAAGAGGCGCGCCGGAGGACGTTCGAAGCGGGCGACCACCACATGACCGCCGGCGAGATGTCGGCCGCCCGCCGGCTGATGGAAGAAGTCCGCCACGCCGCCCCTCCGGGCCCGGACCGGGCTCGGGCCCTCCAGCGCCTCGGCGAGATCCAGGCCCTGGAAGAAGGCTTCCCGGCCGCCGAGGCGTTGTTCCTCGAGGGCCTGGCCGAGGCGGCCGACGATCGGCTCCTGCGCCTCGAGGTCGAATGCGACCTCGCCTTCGTCCGGCTGGTGTCCGGCGACATTCCCGGCGCCGCCCGCCGGGCCAGCGATGCCCTCGAGAGCGCCGAGGCCATCGACGATGTGCCCCCGCCGGCGCTGCTCACCGCCCTGGCGGCCTGCGCCCTCATGGAGTTCCTCTCGGGCCGGGGGGTCCGCTTCGACCTGCTGGACCGGGCCGCCGCCATCGACGAGTGGGCGGTGCGAGAAGCGGTGGCCGTCCGCCCCGGCTACCTGCAGCTGCGCCACGTCCACGCCACGCTCCTTAAGTGGTCGGACAACATCGATGACGCCCAGGCCCGCTACGAGCAGGCCCACGCCCGCAGCGCGGAGCTGGGCGAGGAGAGCTGGCAGCCGTGGCTGCTCCACCAGATGAGCGAGTTCGAGTGCTGGACGGGCCACTGGGAAGCGGCGCAACGCCATGCGGCCGAGGCCGACGAGCTGGCCGAGCGCACCGGTCAACAGGGTGTCCGGGCCTACACGCTCCATTCCGTGGCCCTGATGGCCGCCCACCGGGGTGACGTGGACGAGGCCCGCCGAGCCGTCGCCGAGGGCCTGGCCATCTCCGAGCGGCGCGGCATCGTTTTGGCCGGCGCCGCCCACCGGGCCGTCCTCGGCTTCCTGGCGCTGTCGCTCGGCGACGCCGGCTCCGCCCACGCCGAGCTGGCCACAGTGCGCGAGACCCTCGACGCCATGGGACTCGGCGACCCCGGAGTCGTCCGTTGCCTGCCCGACGAGATCGAGACACGGGTCGCCCTCGGCGATCTCGCCGGCGCCGAAGCGCTGACGGCACGGCTCCTGCAACAGGGCCGGGCGCTCCAGCGGCCCTGGGCCCTGGCCACCGGCTCCCGGTGCCTCGGGTTGGTTCGCGCCGCCCAGGGCGAGTGGGACGACGCCCTCGAGCAACTGGCCCGGGCCCGCAAGGAACACGACGTCCACCGCCTCCCCTTCGAGGAGGCCCGGACGCTGCTCGTGGAAGGGGCCGTCCGTCGCCGCGCGAAGCAGAAGAAGCCGGCCCGAGAGGTTCTGGAGGCGGCGCTCGCCGTGTTCGAGGAACTGGGCGCTCCCCTGTGGGCGGCCAAGGCCAAGGGGGAACTCCAGCGGATCGGCGGCCGCCCGGGACCGCCGCAGTCCCTCACCGCGACCGAAGCCCGGGTCGCCGCCCTCGTGGCCTCCGGGTCCACCAACCGGGAGGTTTCAACCGCCCTGTTCATGAGCATCAAGACGGTGGAGAGCAACCTGCGCCACATCTACCGGAAGCTGGGCGTCGCCTCCCGACGGGAGCTCGCCCGCCTCGACCTTCCGCGGCCAAGTCGAGAGGGCCCAAGTCGAGAAGGCTCCGCCGAGACGCCGCCGTCCGATTAGTTCCCTTTTGTCGCAAATGTAGGGGAATACCCTGGTTCCCCCTGGGTCCCGGGCGACGAAACTGTTTCTCGTGGGAATCGCCTCCCCACCCGGCGCAGGCTCGGTTCGGCACGGCCACACCGCGGTCGTGGTGGCTTCGTCACTGCTCCAAGGGCGCGTGCCGAACCGGTCCAAGCCGGGCTATTCTGGTATTTCGGCCCGCTGGGACTCCAACGACGGACGGAGCCGCGGACCTCCGATCTGGACAACCCCGACTACCTACACACCACACACAGGCATCAACAGCTCCACACCACTGAACACACCACAGTCGTACTCACAGGGGAGGAACTGCCCATGCAAGGGCTGAACCGTAAGACTGGCGTCGTCGCATTCGCGGCGACGCTTCTGCTTGGTGGCGTAGCAACCAGCGCCACCGGGCAAGTAATCGGCACTCCCGACATCGTCGGGCAGTGGACGGAACCCTTCGAAGAGGGTGGCTCCGGCACTCCGCGGTGCCAGCCGGCCAACGACGGTTCCGGATTCGTGGTCTGCAAGCCGACCGCTCAGGCGTCGACCATGCTGCCCGACGGCCGGATCATGTACTGGAACGGGATCGAGAGCCAGGAGAACGCCCGGGGGCCGAGTGCTATGTCACTGTCGCCGTCGGCTCGTGACAGCCAGGCCCGTGTCCTCGACCTCCGCAGCGGCACCCCGCAGTTCGAGATCCCGACGCCCGAGCGCGGCGCCCACCAGAACCCTGACGTCAAGTCCGGGCAAGGTATGGACGACAACCTCGGCGCCATCAAGGCCCCTCAGGGGCGTCCTGGTGACGGGCCCCTCGGCAGCGCGTGGGGCAAGCTCGGTGGCCCCGAGTCGGCTCCTGACCAGCCGCCGGACGACTCTTCGCCGAGCCGGGCCAACAGCGGCGACATGTTCTGCGCCGATGTCACCACGCTCGCCGACGGTCGTGTGCTGATCGCCGGTGGGACCGACTGGTACAACGAGCCCCGGCTCATGGACCGTAACGAGGGTGACCCGCAGGACGTGGGCGTTGTCGAGCTCGAAGGCCTTCGGAGCTCGGCCACGTTCGACTACAAGACCAACACCTTCACCCCGACGTCGCCCATGAAGTTCGGGCGCTGGTACCCCGGGATGGTGGTCCAGGAGGACGGCAAGGTCCTCATCACCAGTGGCGCGTCGCAGATGACCAACAAGCTGCAGCAGGGCCAGGTCCAACGCGGCGAGCTGTTCGACCCGGCCACCAACGAGTGGACCGAGCAGTACACGGGCGACAAGTCCGAAACCGCTCTGCCGATGCAGCCCCGTCAGTTCCTGGCGCCTTCCGGCAAGACCTTCTACACCGGCGTTGGCCAGATGTGGGGTCCGTTCGGACAGGGCGTCGACGAGGCCATCATGATGTTCCAGCAGATGTGGGACCCGGCTACGAAGACTTGGGAAATCACTGGGATGGGGCCCTTCGGTGGCCGCAGCGGCACCCAGGTCGTCTCCGAGTTGATGGAGCCGCCCTACGACACCATCAAGCTGGTTACCTTCGGTGGGACGCTTGGCCCGCCGCCCGGTAGCTGGGTTCCCGCCAACGGGTTCACCACGGTGACCACGATTGACGCGAACGACACCGTCACCAACAAGGTCGTCGGCGAGCTGAACCACCCTCGGTGGTTCCCCTCCGGCGTTCTGCTTCCTGACGGCCAGATCGTGACCGTCGGTGGTGGCGACAAGGACGAGGTCATCGACCCCGGTATGGAGATCCCCGTCAAGGTGGCAGAGGTCTACAACCCGGCGACGGAGTCGTGGACGCCGGTAGCCGAGCACACCCGTGACCGGACCTACCACAACTCGGCCATCCTGCTTCCCGACATGCGGATGCTGCTTGGTGGGCACGCCCCGATCGCCAGTCACTACGGCGGGGCCAACTCCGACCAGGGCGGTCCGTTCTCCAACAACGACAACGACCCGAGCTTCGAAGTCTGGAGCCCGCCGTACCTGTTCCGTGGCGCCCGTCCTGACATCACCAAGGTTCAGGCCGGCGTTTCTTACGGCGAGACCTTCACCATCGACACGCCTGACGCCGACAGCATCGAGAGCGTCGTTCTGCTCAAGACCCCGTCGGCCCAGCACGTCAACGACAGTGACGGTCGTGGCCTGAAGCTCGAGTTCACCCGCAACGGCAGTAACACCCTGAGCGCGGTTGCGCCGCCTGGCGGCAAGGTCGCTCCTCCGGGCAACTACTACCTCGTGGTGAACGGCAAGGGTAACGGCGGCTCGGTTCCGTCGGTTGCTCACATCGTCAACGTGGGCACGACGAACCTGGCCGACGCTCTCCAGCCCTACCCGGACGACGCTCCGGCTCCGGTTGGCGGCTCGGCCACGCCTGACGAGGACAGCAGCCAGGCGGCGAAGGCTTCCGAGCGTACGTCCGAAGCGATGAAGGCCACCCCTGTGGCTGGCCCCGCTGCTTCGGCCGTCGACACGGGCTACCAGGCCTACACCCAGATGACCGGCGACCTCGCCAACAGCACGGCTCCGGTTTCGTCCTTCCCGATGCTGCCGGCGGTGGCGTTCGGTGTGGCGACGACGGCCGGCGTGACACTGAGGCGCTGGTTCAGGCGCTAGTCGCCCGTACCAGTTCGCTTCTCAGCTAGCCAGTAACCCAGAGCGGCGGCCCCCAAGGGGCCGCCGCTCTACTTACTCTCTCCTTGGGCGAGTGTCTCTCGGTGTAGTCGGCCGACCACGCTCAGAAGTTTCCGAGAACTCGTCGGAACCGTCCGGCGGCTCCGAACGACTACACATGACGGACATGTCTCCGCGTCGCTGGGCCGGGATTGGGCTGGGCATCCTGCTGGGCATCGTCGTGGCCGTCGTGGTACTCCCGGCGGCCCCGGCCTCGGCCCACGCGGTCCTGCAGGAGACCGTCCCCGGGTCCGGTGGCTCCGTGCCGACCTCACCCGGGGAAGTCACGCTGCGGTACTCGGAACCCGTGTCGGTCTCGCTGGGCGGAGTCCGCGTCATCGACCGCGACGGGCAGCGAGTCGACGCCGGCAAGGTGGGTCACAGCGGCGACGGCAAGACCCTGAGCGTCCCCCTGAAGGACCTTGACGACGGCGTCTACATCGTGTCCTGGCGGGTCATCTCCACCGACTCCCACCCCATCAAGGGGGCGTTCACTTTCCGGGTCGGCGACGCCGCCGCCGGCGACGACCGTGCCCTCATCCTGGACGCGCTCTCGTCTGAAGGCGGTGGCGACGACCTGACCGGCGGCCTGTACGCCGTCGCCCGCTTCGGTGCCTTCGCCGGGCTCACCGTGCTGGTGGGCGGGGCCGCCTTCCTGGCCGTCTGTTGGAGGCGAGGGGCGTCGTCGGCCCGGGCCCGCAAGGTCGCCTGGGGCGCCTGGGGCGCCACGCTGATCTCGACGGTCATGGGGATCGTCGCCCAGGGCCCCTACGCAGCCGGGCTGCCGCTGGCCGACGGGCTCAAGCCAAGCCTGATCGCCGACGTGCTCGACACGCGCTTCGGGACGGTGTGGGCGCTGCGCATCGTGCTGCTCCTCACCGCCGTCCCGTTGCTCGCGGTGATCGGTCCGGCCTGCCAGAAGCTGCCCCGGTGGTGGGTACCGGCGGGCGCAGTGCTCGGCCTCGGGCTGCTGCTCACCCCGGGACTGGCCGGCCACGCCGCCACCGGAGAGATGGTGCCGCTGGCCATCGTGTCTGACGTGGTGCACCTGGGGGCCATCGCCTTCTGGTTGGGCGGCCTCACCATGCTGTGTGCGGCCCTGCTGCCCGAGCGGGACGTGCCCGTCATGCGGGTCGCCCTCCCTCTCTTTTCCAAGCTGGCCTTCGTCGCCGTGGCCCTCATCCTGGCCAGCGGGACCTTCCAGTCGTGGCGCCAGATCCGGGAGCTCGACGCCCTCACGTCGACCACTTACGGGAAGCTGGTGTTCACCAAGCTGGCGCTGTTCGCCGGGATCATCGGTCTCGCCTACCTGAGCCGCCAGGTGGTCCGGGGCCGCCTGCGGGCGCCGGTGGCCGTGACCGCCCAGGTGGCGGGGCCGGGCGCCATGCTGGCCGTTCCGGACGCCGAAGCCGCCACCCGGCTGCGGCGCAGTGTGTTCGGCGAGGTCGCGCTGGCCGCCGTGGTGCTGGCCGTCACCTCGATGCTGGTCAACACCGTCCCCGGCCGGGAGGCGCTGGCCAAACCGTTCGCCACGCTCATCGAGACCGAGGATCTGCTCGTCGACGTGACCATCGAACCGGCCCGCACGGGGCCCAACGACATCCACCTCTACACGCTCGACGCCAACGGCGTCGTGAAGGAGGTCCCCGAACTGGAAGCCACGCTCAGCCTGCCGGCCCAGGATCTCGGGCCGCTGCCCGTCAAGCTGACCCGCATCACCGGCGACCACTTCTCGGTCTACGGCCAGGACATCCCCATCCCCGGGGAATGGCGCCTCGACGTCATCGCCCGACCCACGGAGTTCGACCAGATCCGAGCCAGCACCACGTTTCAAGTCCGTTGATCGCCAAATCCCTTGATCGAACGCCCAAAGGAGCAGAGCAAACCGTGAAGCGCACCGCCGTCGTAGCCTCCGTCACTCTTCTGGCCGCTTTCGGAGCCGCCCTCCCCGCCTGGGGTCACGCCAGCCTCGAGCAGGGCACCGCCCCGCGCAACGCGGATTTCGGCCTGACCCTGCATGTCCCCGTGGAAGCGCCCGACCACGGCGGCTCCTCCCCGGACCTGGCCGCCCGCCACAACCAGCGGGTCACGGTCGAGATCCCCAAGGGCTTCGCCGCGCTCGGCTGCGACCCGAAGCCGGGCTGGACCTGCTCGGTGAACCAGGCCTCGGGCATCACTCCGCTCCACATCGCCTGGACCCGTCAGGGTGAGCCGATGGAGCAGGTCGACTCGTTCACCTTCAAGGTGCACACCGCCTCGGCCGCCGGCTCCTATCCCTTCGAGACCCACCAGACCTACTCCGACGGCGACGTCGTCCACTGGGACGGCCCGAGCCGTCCAGGAAACCCGGCACCCGTCCTCGACGTCTCCTGACGTAGGTGCCCCTTTAGGGACCAACGTCCCTAGGCGGGAAACCACCGGTCCCCATAATATTTAGAGCAAATTCTCGATTTAACCGATGTCGCCGGTCTCGGAGGTGGACATGCCCACACTCGATCTTCGCCCGCTGGCGCCGGCCGTCCGGCACGGGCTCGTCTACGAAGCACTCGACGCGCTCGCCCCCGGCGAGGTCCTGGAGCTCGTCAACGACGACAAGCCCTCCCCCCTGCGCTACGAGCTGGAGGCGACCCGCCCCGGCCAGTACGTCTGGGAGGACGGCGAGCCCGGTCCCGAGGTGTTCTCGGCGCGGATCACCGCCCGGGCCCGCACCGTCGACGCCCGACCGATGCTCGCCCGCGGCGAGGAACCCTTCGGGACGATCATGGCCGCCGTCGACGCGCTGGAGCCGGGCGAGGACCTGGTCGTCATCGCCCCGTTCGAACCGGTCCCGCTGGAGGGCGTGCTCGGCGGTCAGGGCTTCACCTTCGAGGCCCAGCCACTCGAGGGAGGCGACTGGCGGGTGACGTTCCGGCGGCCGGTGTGAGCGTCGCCGCTTCCACCCCGTTCCGGGCCGGGCCGGCCGTGGTGGGGCTGCCGGCGACGGCGG
>CAZCVW010000155.1:0-7503 GCA_964502185.1 uncultured Burkholderiales bacterium | reverse complement strand
GGTTACCGGGTGACCGGGTCACGCCCGCCGCTCCGTGCCCTCGCCGCGGGCGGCGAGCGCCCAGACGGTACCGTCGCGGACCTCGACGTCGATGCGGCCGAGGGGTCGTTGCGGCGGCCCGGAGATGACCTCTCCGCTGGCGGCGTCGAAGTGGCCTTCGTGGCAGGGGCATTCCATCTCGCCGGCGTCGGGCTGGTAGTAGACGACGCAGCCGAGGTGGGTGCACTTCTGGGAGAAGGCCCGCAGCTCCCCGCCGGGGAGGTGGACGAGGATGGCCGGGTCGGCGCCGGTCGGGTAGGCGAAGAGGTGGGCGCTCCCTTCGGGGACCCGGTCGAGGGTGACGATGGGGCGGGGTTCACCCTCGTTGATCGACCGGAGCGACGCCCACAGGGCGACGCCGACGTTCCCGGCCGCGAACCCGCCGGAGGCGAGCACGAGGTAACGGACGAACTCCCGGCGGGTTACCTCGTCCTCACCGGCGGAGGTGAGCGGGAAGTCCTGGCGCCACACCGGCTCGCTCACCGCGCCGCCACCGGCTCGTCGAGGCCGAACGGGTCGGCCTGCCACGGCCGGGCCGAGGCGGCGGCGACGACGTCGATCTCGCCCGGGTCGTCGACCACGGTGCGGACCTTGGTGGCGACGTACTGGCGGCCGAAGCGCCACTCGTTCACGAGCCGGCCCCGGCGGGTGCGGGTGAAGTCGTCCGGGGTGCCGAACCACAACGCCTGGCTGGGGCACACCGAGGCGCACATGGGGGTGAGGCCGACGGCGGTGCGGTCATAGCACATGTCGCACTTCATCATCTGGTCGTAGGCGCTCACGTACTTCGGGACCCCGAAGGGGCAGGCGAGGACGCAGTTGGAGCAGCCGATGCACCGGGGCTTGAGCGATGACTGGACGATGCCGTCTTCGCTCTGCTTGATGGCGTCGGCGGGGCAGACCTCGGCGCAGGTCGGGTCCTCACAGTGCATGCACACCATCGGTACGGTCTGGGTGGTGGTGGCCGGGTCGACGAAGTCGAGGTGGATCATCGACTGTCCCCGGTGGGTGCCGCACTCCTCGCAGGCGGCCACGCACGCCTGGCAGCCGATGCAGCGGCTCTGGTCAATGACGAAGATGTGGTCGCCGAAGGCGCCGGCGATCGGCCGGGTGGCCGGGCTGCGCTTCACCCCCAGGCTGATGGGCACGCCGCCGTCATCCGGGGGGCTCATGGTGTGGTCTCTCCGGTCGTCAGCTCGACGTCGCGGTGGTCGACGGGCGCGCCCCGCCCGGGGCCGACGCGCTCGAGGCGCACGGCCGAGACCTTGTATTCCGGGATCTTCGAGACGGGGTCGAGGGCCCGGTTGGTCAGCTGGTTGGCCGCCTGCTTTCCCGCCCAGTGGTAGGGGATGAACACCGTGTCGGGGCGGATGGTGCTGACGACCTTGGCCGGGAGCACCATGCTGCCCCGGCGGGAGGTGACCCGGATCAGGTCCCCGCTCGCGATCCCGTGCCGGGCGGCCAGGTGGGGGTGGATCTCGCACAGCGGTTCGGGGTACTGGGCCACGAGCGGGCCGATCCGGCGGGTCTGGGTGCCGGAGAGGTACTGGCTGACCACCCGCCCGGTGGTGAGCCACACGGGATAGTCGTCGTCGACCACCTCCGCCGGCGGGCGGTACCGCACCGGGTGGAACTGCGCCCGTCCCGAGGGGGTGTAGAAGCGGCCACCCTCGAAGAGCCGCGGGGTGCCCGGATGGTCCTCCGAGGGGCACGGCCAGAACACGCCGAGTTCCCGCTCGACGCGGTCCCAGGTGATCCCGCCGTAGTCGGCGGTCCCCCCATGGGAGGCGACCCGCAGCTCCTCGAAGATCTCCTCCGAGCTCTTGTAGGGGAAGTAGTCGCCCCGGCCGAGCCGGCGGGCGATGTCGAGGAGGATCGCCCAGTCGAGCCGGGCGTTGCCCGGCGGTGGTTTGGCCGGGTTCAGCTTGATGACCCGCCCTTCGACGCTGGTGGACGTCCCCTCGTCCTCTTCGTGCAGGGAGCCCGGCAAAACGACGTCGGCGTGAAAGGCGGTCTCCGAGAGGAAGAAGTCGATGACGGCGTAGAACTCGAGGCGGTCCAGCGCTTCCTTCGTGAACGCCGTATCGGGCAGGGACACGACCGGGTTAAAACAGATCGACAGCAGCCCTTTGATGTTCCCGGCGTGGATCTCCTCGACGATCTCCTGGGCGGTGAGGCCCTTACCCGGGATGTCGTCGGGTTCGCAACCCCACACCGAGGCGATGTAGGCCCGGTGCTCGGGGTTGGTGATGTCCCGGTTGCCGGGCAGCTGGTCGCACTTGTGCCCCTGCTCCCGGCCGCCCTGCCCGTTGCCCTGACCGGTGATCGTGCTCACCCCGCATCCGGGCTTGCCGTACTTTCCCGTGGCCAGGCCGAGGTTGATGCAGGCGAGGACGTTCTCCACGCCCTTGGTGTGGTGCTCGATCCCCCGGGCGTGCAGCAGCATGCCGGTGGCCGACGTGCCCCACAGCTCGGCCGCCTGCTCGATCCGGCCGGCGGGGACCCCGGTCACGTCGGCCGCCCACTTCGGGGTGTGGTCGGCGACGGCGGCGGCGGCGCCCTCGAAACCCTCGGTATGGGCCTCGATGAACCCGTGGTCGAGCCAGTCCCGTTCGATGAGCACGTGGAGGATGGCGCCCATCAGCGCCGAGTCGGTCCCGGGCCGGAGCCCGAGGAAGACGTCGGCGGTGCGGGCCAGCGGCGTGACCCGGGGATCGGCGACGATGAGTTTGGCGCCGCGGTCCCGGGCCCGCCAGATGTAGCTGGTGGTGATGGGGGCGCATTCGGCGACGTTGGAGCCGGCGATGAACACGACGTCGGCGAGGACGATGTCGCTCCACGGGTTCGCCGCCCGGTCGATCCCCAGCGCCTTCTTCCCGGCCGCCCCGGCGGAGACCATGCAGAGCCGGCCGTTGTAGTCGAGGTTGGCGGTGTGCAGCGCCAGCCGGGCGAACTTGCCGACCAGGTACGACGTCTCGTTGTTGAGCGAGACCCCGGAGAGCATGGCGAAGGCGTCGTCGCCGTGGTCCGCCTGGATCCTTCGGATCTCCCTGACCACCCGGCCGAGGGCATGGTCCCAATCCACGGGGCGGAAGCCGCTGGGATGCGACGGGTCCCGCTCGAGGGGTTCGGTGAGCCGGTCGGGATGGGCATTCTGGAGATAGCGCTTGACGCCTTTGGGGCAGAGCTTCCCCTCGTTGAAGGGAAACTCGTACCAGGGTTCGAAGCCGACGACCTCGTCGTCCTTGACCTTGAGGATGATCCCGCACTGCTGCCCGCAGAAGCAGCAGTGGGTCTTCACCTCCCGGTCCACCTCGAAGCCGGCGTTCCACCCCCCCGGCGGCGCCTGGTTGAGGTGCGGGCCGTAACGGGCCACGAGGTCGTCCTCGGAGAGCGGGGGGTGGGCCATCAGCCGAACCCTCCGACGCGCCGGGACTGCGCCAGCGTCACCAGCCGCCGCCGGCACGCCGGGCAGTGGTCCTGGTAGTTGCCCCCCTCCGGGAGCGAGTAGTCGAATCCCACCTGGGGCAGCACCTCCTTGAGGTCACCCATCTGCAACATCGACGCGAACGGTTCGCCGCAGAGGCGGCACTCCTGCTGGGGGCCGGCCGCCCCTTCCCGCTTGTAGTACGCCACCCCCAGGTTCCCGGGCCGCTGGAAGATGTGGAACAGCTTCCCGAACGGCAGGTACATCAAGCCGAGGATCACCGTGAGGGCGTGCACGGTGTTCAAGAACACGTAGAAGCGCCCGTCCATCCACAGGTTCGAGGCGGTCAACGCCAGGCCCGTCACGGACACGGCGAAGAGCCCGGCGAGGGCGAGGAAGTCGTTGGACCGCTCCACCGCCAAGGCTCCCGGGTCCCGCAGGCGCCGGGCCAGGAAGATGAACACGCCGGCCAGGACGAGCACCGCCGAGATGTCGAGCAGATGGAAGGTCACCCAGCCCAGCACGCTGCGGCTGTCGAAGCTGAACGTGCCGAGCCCACCGATGTAGGTGCGGTAGTCCCGGCCGTTCTGGCCCACCGACTCGAAATGCAGCAGCCCGAACACGAGCGGGAACGTCACCAACGCAGCCAGGATGCAGCCCCAGAAGACCAGTTGGTGCGCCAGCCACCGCGCCCGGGAGCGGCGCCGGATGAACGACTGGACCAGCAGGTTGGACACCACCAGACCGGGCAGCGCCGCCAGGTTCCGGCCCCGCCGTCCCCGCTGGCGGAACGCCTCCCACCCCCGCCGGTTCAGCTGCGCCGTCGGCGGGCGTCGCAGCCACACCAGATAGCGGTACACCACCCCGAAGATGGCGAAGAACGTCCCGAACAGATAGCCGACCAGCGCGGCGTCGAACCACCGCAGGTTCCCGCTGCCCAGCACCGCGACGGCCACTGCCAGGATTACCGCGACGACACCCCAGGTCGCCGCCCGCCGGTCGATCGTCGATGGTCTGCTGCTCGCCATGGCCCCAAGACCTTACGCGCCGGCCCCGCCCGGTCTCCGGACGGAGTGCCACCGGAGGAGCATCCCCCAGAACAGCGCCGCCAGGGAAGTTGACCCGCCATTCGGCGCCGGGGTCGTGACGAAAGTCCCTACCCGCTGGATGGGCGCACGGCCGATCCTTAGGGCATGACGCTCATCGACGACGGGCTGGAGATCCTCACGGAGGACGAGTGCCGGACACTGCTCGGCACCGTGGCGGTGGGCCGGGTGGCCATCACCCTCGGTGCCCTTCCGGCCGTCTTCCCGGTCAACTACAGGGTCGTCGATGACGAGATCGTGTTCCTCGCCGGCGAGGGGACGAAGCTGCGCGCCGCCCTGGACGGGGTCGTGGTCGCCTTCCAGGCGGACGAGATCGACGGGCCGCGACGGCGGGGCTGGAGTGTGCTCGTCGTCGGTCTGGCCCAGGAGATCACCGACGACGAAGAGCTGGCCCGGGCCCGCGACCTGGATCTCCAGCCGCTGGCCGGCGGAGAACGCACCCACTTCGTACGGGTCCGACCCGAGTTCGTCTCCGGCCGGCGGATCGACAACAAGGCGGCCGACTCCGACTACTGAGGGACGAAGCGTCGCGCTCACACGTCGCGGGTCCGCATGAGGGACTCGGGGTTCGTGTCGTCTTGGCGAGCGGGACGATAGCCTCCGTTTCTCCTCGGCCGGGCCGGACGGGCCCGCGGGTCGGGACTTTCGCCCCTACCCGCCGCCCTCGCTCCGGCACGATGCTGAAACCATGGAGAAAACGATCGAAGCAACCATCCGGCTCGAGGCGAGCGCCGAGCGCGTCGTCGAGGCCCTTTCCACCGAGCCTGCCGGTGTGCTGACTGGCCGGCCATCGCCCAACAAGGAATCGTTCGTGGCGGAGATCACCGTGGAGGTGGGCGGCGGGACCAGCCTGGCGCACGACGTAGACGTCGTCTTCGGCCGGTTGCTGGACGAAGGGGACGTCGGCCGCTTCGGCTTGTCGTGGCGTGCCTGCGAGCACGAAGAACTCTTTCCCGTCTTCGGCGGGGACCTCGAGGTCCACCCGGACGGACCCGGCGCCGTGTTGCGCCTGGCCGGCCATTACACCCTTCCCTTGGGGGTCGTGGGCGCCTTCGGCGACGGTTTGGTGGGCCACCGCTTTGCCAGCCGTGCCATCCAAGGCTTCGTCGAGGCCGCGGCCGGCAGAATCGAGGCGGCGCTCGCCCGTGAGCTCGTGACCACCGTCCCGGTATCCGATCCCCGCCCGGACCCCACGCCCGAAGAGACCCATTCGGAGATCTTCCTGGGCTGATTCGGCTGGCTACCGCTCTCTTCGCCGGGCTGTCCGCCGGGCACCGCTCGGGGCTGGTGCGTCTTGCGTCACGGTTATCGTGACCGCAGTTCGCCTCTGCAGGGAAGGGAGCACCTGGTGCATCCGGAGCACGGCACCGAGCTCACCGAGATGTCGGGCGAGGAGTGCGCCCAACTGCTGTCCGAGCATCGCGTCGGTCGCCTGGGCGTGATCGCGGATGGAGAACCCGTCATCTTGCCCGTGAACTACGTCTACGACGGCAAGGCCGTCGTGTTCCGCACCGACGCCGGCCTCAAGCTCCAGTCCGCGCCGCTGCGCCGCGTGGCGTTCGAGGTCGACCACGTCGACGAGGAGACGGGAACGGGCTGGAGCATCCTGATCCGGGGTTACGCCCAGGAGATCACGCGAGCGATCGACCATCGCTCGGAGGCGCTCCTCCGTCTCCCCGTCGCTCCCTTTGCCCCGGGTGAGAAGACCCACTGGATCGAGATCGTCCCGGAAACCATCACCGGCCGGCGCCTGGAATCCACCACCGGGACGGCTTTCTCGGCCGAGTGACGGCGACGCCTACGGCGGCCGCGAGGACCGGTCGGACGGGGTCAGGTGGCGACCTTGAAGGGCCGAAGGTCCTTCTCGGACCGCCCGTTCGGCCCTGGCTCGCCATGTACCCGTCCCGTCAGGATCGGATCACGGTTGAGCCGGCGATCCTGCGGGCGTCCCGAAGGAGGAATATCAGCATGAGTTCGTTGCTCTGGAACCGGACCCAGGACCTGGTTGCCCGAATTCCCGTCTGGGTGGGCGCCGACGAGACCCTACGCGCCGTGGCCCGGACCCTGTCATCGGAGGGCGTGGGAATCGCTCTCGTCAGCAAGGAAGGAAAGCTCGCCGGCGTGATCTCCGAGCGCGACGTCGTGGCCGCGCTGGCCGGAGGCGCGGATGCCGACGAGTGCCTCGCGGGAGAGGTGATGCATGAAGGCTTCGTCTCCGTCCGTCCCGAGGACAGCGTCTACGACGCGGCCGCCCAGATGCTCGACCTCGGCATCCGCCACCTCCCCCTCGTCGACCGGTACGGGTCGCCGACCGGGGTCGTGTCGCTACGAGACCTCGTGCGCCCCCTCTTGGTAGAAGCTCTCGGCGGCTGAACCGGGTAGCACAATGGGGCGATCCTGTGCTGCCTGCGTGATCAGATCGCATACTCTGCCGGGAATGAACTCAGGCGATCCGCGCCCTTGACGGCGCCCCTCACCGTGCTGGTGGTCGATGACGACCCCGTGATCCTTCGGCTGCTCGAGGTGAACTTCGAGATGGAGGGGTTCACCGTCGTGAAGGCGTCGGACGGGGCCGCGGGCCTTGAGCGCGCCATCGAGGTGCTGCCCGACGTCGTGGTCCTCGACGTCATGATGCCCCGCATGACCGGCCATGAGGTCGCCCTGGCCATGCGTCAGGACGTGCGCACGGCCCGCATCCCGATCATCTTCGTGACCGCCCGGGCCCAGTCCAGCGACGTCGAGCGGGGGATGGAGTTGGGCGTCGACGATTACGTCACGAAGCCCTTCGACCCCCTCGACCTCATCGCCCGGGTGAACACCGTGCTCGCCCGCCGCCGCGCCGCCGACGCGGCTGAGGCGGCGTCGCCCCCTCCGGAGGAGCCGCCGAGCGCGACAGAGACACAGACTGGGACCGTCGCCGTTCCGGTCGAC
>CAZCVW010000154.1:0-7680 GCA_964502185.1 uncultured Burkholderiales bacterium | reverse complement strand
CGGCGCGCGAAGTCGTCGGCGTCCGTCTCGCCGGCGGGAGTGGCGCCCAGCAGGACCAGGCCGCTCTCGGTCACCGCCTGGCGGCGCTCGCTCTCGTAGTGGCGGGCCAGGCGCCGGCGGGCGATGGTGCAGACCCACGTCCGGAGCGAGGCGTCGCCCCGGTAGCTCAGCGCCGAGCGGACCGCCTCCACCAGGGTTTCCTGGAGGAGGTCTTCGGCGGCGGCCTCGTCGCCCCCGACCCGGGCGAAGACGAATCCGTACACGGTGGGGCCCACCGCGTCGAGGAACGCCCGCACCGCGTTTGCCTCGCCCCGGGCTACGCCGGCGAGCAGGTGCTGGTCGTTGGAGTAGGGCTCTGGCCGCATGACACTCAATTGGTGGCGGCGGGACGCCCGGATCAACCGGGAGCGGAGGAAATTTCTTTTTGACCGTAGCCAACGTCAACCTTACGAGCCGGCGAAGGCGTGGAGTACTACCCGAGCCCGATCGCCCGCAGCATGGAGGGCGGCATGGAGTCGGGCGGTTCGCCGGCGGCGAGCATGGCCGCCCGCTCCACGTTGATGGCGTCGCGGTCGCGACAGGTCCAGGAGTCCCAGGGGCCGGGCGGGATCGATCCGAACCCGCTGTGTCCATCGTCGCCGGGTCCAGCCTCGCCGGCGGCGGCGGCGACGCAAGTGGCCAGGTAGTCCTGCAGGGCCAGCACGTCGTCCTCCCCGCCCACCTGCCCGTGGCCGGGGACGACGGTGGAGGCGAGGTCGGCGACGACGCCCAGAACCTCCGCCCAGGTGGCCGGGTCGCCCTGGAAGGCGAGGGGCGTGACCCCGAAGAAGCACAGGTCGCCGGCGAAGAGCACATCGGCGTCGTCGACCAGCACCATGAGGTCGCCGGGGGTGTGGCCCGTGCCCGGCAGCAATTCGATGCGGCCGGTGATGGCGGCGGCGTCGTGCACCTCGTGGGTGACCCGGCGCGTGCCGGTCTCGGCCAGGTCGTCGAACTCGGCGGCGAAGGCGGGCATGAACGCCTTGTAGGCCTCGATCATCATCGGCTGGTCGAGCAGGGCGCTGGTGGCCGGCGTGCCGAACACCGAGGCGAGGGGGAACGCCTTGCTGCCCCCGACATGGTCGACGTGGGCGTGGGTGAGCACGAGGCGCCGCACCGGGAGCCCGATCTGGGCCACCGCGGCGGCGAAGGGCTCCCACTGGGAGCGGACCATGAGGCTGTCGATGACCGTCAACCCGTCGTCGTCGGCCACCACCCCGGCGTTGGAAACGCCCGAGCCGCCACCCGGTTGAACCCAGGCCCAGACGCCGTCGCCGAGGATTTGAAGCACAGGCAGAGGCTAATCAATTCGGGGAGTCCCCGAACCCCGGCGGTAGCTTTATCGGTATGTCTGAGCGCAGCCGTCATCTGCCCCGCCGTTCCTGCCTGGCCGTCCCCGCTTCCAGCGAGAAGATGATGATGAAGGCGCAGGGGCTGCCGGCCGACATGGTCTTCCTGGACCTCGAGGACTCAGTCGCCCCGCTGGAGAAGGAGTCGGCCCGCGACAACGCCGTCAAGGCGATCAACGAGGGTGACTGGGGCGACAAGGTCCTCTGCGTCCGGGTGAACGCCTGGGACACCAAATGGACGTACCGCGACGTGATCCACATCGTGGAGAACTCCTCGGAGCGGCTCGACGAGATCATGCTGCCCAAGGTCCAGAACGCGGCCGAGGTGCAGGCGCTGGACATGCTCCTCACCCAGATCGAGGCGACCACGGGCCGCCAGAGCCGGGTGGGCATCGAGGCCCAGATCGAGACGACCCGCGGCCTCATCAACGTCGACGATATCTGCGCCGCCTCCGACCGGTTGGAGACGATCATCTTCGGCCCGGCCGACTTCGCCGCGTCCATGGAGATGCCGGTCCTCACGGGGGGGGTGCAGATCCCCGAGTACCCGGGCGACCACTTCCACTACGTCTTCTCCCGGATCCTCATGGCCGGACGGGCCAACGGCCTCCAGGTGATCGACGGTCCCTACCTTCGGATCAGGGACACCGACGGGTTCCGCGACTTCGCCGCCCGGACCCGGATCCTGGGCTACGACGGCAAGTGGGTGCTGCACCCCGACCAGATCACGGTCTGCAACGAGGTCTACACCCCGACCCAGGAGCAGTTCGACCGGGCCAACGAGATCCTCGACGCCTACCGAAAGGCGACCGAAGGCGACCGCCTCGGCGCCGTCATGTTCGGCGACGAGATGATCGACGAGGCCAGCCGCAAGATGGCCACCAAGTTCGTGACCCGGGGCGAGCGGGCCGGCATGGCCAGAACCCCGAAGGGCGCCTAGAGCCTTACGTCACTTTCACTGTCCCGGCCATGCCGGGGTGGAGGGCGCAGACGTACTCGTACGTTCCCGCCTTGGTGAAGCGGAGCGAGAAGGTGTCGGTCGGGAAAGTGACCGTGTGGGGCTCGAAGGGGCTCCCCGTCTTCCACGTGACGGTCTCGCCCGCCTTGACCTCCTCCACCGCCGGCTCGAAGCGGTTGACGGCGACCAGCTTGTCTCCCCACCCCGTGGCCACCTGCCCCGCGGCCGGGCCAGGATCGGGGATCGCGGCGGCGGCCGCCGCCGCTTGCGCCGACTGCTCGGGGATAAGGGCCTCCACTTCCTTGGGATCCTGGCGCTGCGAGTCGGCGGCGGCGACGGTTACGACCCCACCCATGAACGGGTGCAGGACGCAGGCGTAGAGGTACTGCCCGGCCGGTATCGACTCCTCCAGCTTCACCTCGACCTGCTTCGGGCCCTCCGGCGCCACGGTCGGGACGAGCGCCCCGGAGTTCCAGTAGCCCTTCCCGCTGTAGGCCGCCGTCTGGGCGGCCGGTGGTTCAGGACAGGCTTCCAGGTCGGGTGTCGGCTCGGCGGCCGAGACGCAGGGTCCGAAGACCGCCGGGTTGAACCCGGCCGCCTTGGTGACCGGCGACGGGCTGTTCGAGCGGTCGGGTTTGATGCCGAAGGTGATGGTGTGCGGCGCCTGCGTGGAGCGGTTGTCGAACACGATGGTGTCGCCGGCGTGAACCTTCAGCGCCGCCGGGAAGAAGGCGGTCAGCTGGATGTTCTTGCCCTCCGGTGAGGGCCCGTCGACCGCCACGGTGTAGGTGAGCGGGCCCTTGGCGGCGGCGGTCTCGGTGGCGGGCGGTCCGGAACTCTGGCTGTCGCCCGGCTTCTCGTCGTCGCCGCACGCGCCGGCCACCAGGGCCACGGCGGCGATGAGGCACAGGATCCTCTTCATGGTCCCCCCTCGATCCCGCCCATTGTGAGCCTGCGGCGCACAGTTCCGCCAGCGAAGGCGCGAGGAGGCCGTACGGGGCTCGTCAGCTCAGGCGTCGAGCGGGGCCAATTCGGCTTCCAGCGCCAGTCGGGTTACGCCGGGGTCAGGATGACGAGCGGGATGTCGCGCTCCGTCTTGCGCTGGTAGTTCTCGTAGCCGGGGTATATGGCGACGAAGCGCGGCCAGTAGCCGGCCTTCTCGTCCGGGGTGGCCGTCCGGGCCCGGACCCGCTCCGTGCGCCCGCCGACCTGGACGGTGGCCTCCGGGTGGGCCAGGAGGTTCTGGTACCACTGCGGATGCCGGTCGTCGCCGCCGTAGGAGGCGACGATCACGCGCCGCTCCCCGTCGGCCAGGAAGTTGAGCGGGGTCGTGTAGGCCTTCCCCGACGTGCGGCCGGTGTGGGTCAGCAGGAGGATCTGCGACTTACCGATCTTCTGGCCGAACCGCCCGCCCGTCCTCTGGTACAGCGTGGAGTGGAGGCCGGTGACGGCCTTGGCCACCGCGTCCTTCATGGCCGGTTTCACGCCGGAAGGGCCCGCTCCGCCAGCCGGCGGGCGATGACCCGCAGGCACAGCGTCTCGTCGGCGCCCTCGAAGATCGACAGCACCCGGGCGTCGGCAAAGTACCTCGAGACGGGGAACTCCTCGGCGTAGCCCATGCCGCCGTGGATCTGGAGCGCCTCGCGGGTGACCCACTCGGCCGCCCGGCACACGTAGGCCTTGACCATGGACGCCTCGAGGGCGCCTTCCCCTTTGGCCATCAGGCGGGCGACGGCGTAGGCGAACTGCCGGCCGCCGCAGATCACCGCGGCCATGCGGGCCAGCTTGGCCTGCGTCAGCTGGTACTCGATGATCGGCTTGCCGAAGACCTTGCGTTCCCGGGCGTAGTCGAGGGCGGCTTCGAAGGCGGCCTGCATGAGCCCGACGGCCCGGGCCGCCGTCTGCAGCCGGCCGTTCTCGAAGCCCTCCATCTGGTAGTAGAAGCCTTTGCCCAGGCCGCTTTCGCCGCCCACCAGGTTCTCTTCGGGGACGATCCAGTCCTCGAAGGCGACCTCATACGAGTGCATGCCCCGGTAGCCGATGGTGTCGATGGCCCGGCCTTCCAGGCGGCCGCCGGTTTCCTGCGTGAACTCGAAGTGGTGGCCGGGCGCCTCGGGCTTCTCGACCACGAACAGGGAGAGGCCCTTGTGCCCCTTCGACCGGTCCGGGTCGGTGCGGGCCAGCAGCATGAGCGTGTTGGCCCGGCCGGCGAAGGTGGCCCAGGTCTTGACGCCGTTGATCTTCCAGCCGCTGCCTTCCCCGGAGACGGCGGCAGTCTGCGTGGCTGTGACCTTGAGGCTGGCCACGTCGGAGCCGTAGTCGGGCTCGGTGACCATGACGGCGACCATGGCCTCACCGGCGGCGATCTTCGGGAGCCAGTGCTCCTTCTGCTTCTCGGTGCCGCCCCGCACCAGCGCCCGGGTCAGGATCTCCGGACGGGTGATGAGCGACCCGCCGACGCCGAGGCTGCCCCACGACAGTTCCTCGGTGGCGATGACCATGCCGAGGTAGTCGCTCTCGCCCCCGGAGGCGAAGCCGCCGTACTCCTCGGGGACCGACAGCCCGAAGCCGCCGATCTCGGCCAGGCCGGTGATGACCTCCTCGGGGATGTCGGAGTTCTGGCGGTGGACGTGCTCGGCCACCGGGCGGACCTTGTCGGCGGCGAAGCGCCGGAAGGTGTCCCGCACGAGTTCGAACTCCTCGGCCAGGTGCGACGGTCCGGTGCCGTCGGTGCTGACGGAGGCGGAGACCTCGGCCAGGAACTCCGGGCTGCGGTGCGCGGTCACGAACTTGTTGGTGGACGCCAGCGCGTCGGTGCCGACGCCCCACTCGCCCTCCCGGCCGTGGATGCGGGTGACCAGGTCCCAGATCGCCTCGGCGGCGTAGAGGCAGGCCAGCTTCGCTTCGGTGTCGCCGTGCCCGGCGTACTCCAGCATCACCCGGCTGCCTTCGATGCCGCTGGTGGCGTGGGCGAGGTCGTAGGCCAGCACCTGGTGCTGGTCGAGGGCGTCGACGGAGATGCGGCCGTCGCCGCCGCTCGACAGTTCGCCGAGGCGGACGGCGGCCTGGGCGCACACGCCCCGGGCGACCTCGACCGCTTCGGCCGTCGCGTTCAGGTCAGGCCCGCCCATTACTCGCCCTCGCAGGCGCCGCCCTGGTCGATCCGAACGGGGGCGTCGGCCGCCAGCGTGTAGGTCACCCAGAGTTCGACGGGAGCACCGGAGTCGTTCCGGGCGAAGTGGTTCGTGCCGCCCGGGATGAAGAAGCCCTCGCCGGCGTTGACCGTGCGGGGCGCGCAGCTCGGAGACTTGATCAGGGTCACCGAACCAGTTTTCACGATGGAGTACTCCGCTCCCGGATGGGCGTGCCACCCGCTGGTGGCGCCCGGGTCGAGCGTCAGTTGCTGGATGTGGAAGTCGACCGGGGCGTGGGTCTGGATGGAGATCGGGTCGGTCACCCGGGCTTTGGCGATCTCCGTCCGGCTGGCGGTGCCCGATGGCGGCGTGGCCAGGGCGGCGCCGAGCCCACCGCCGACGAAGACGACTCCGGCGGCGAAGGCGACTTTGGCGAGTCGGCTGCGGTTCCTGCGGCTGGTGGTTTCCACGGTTGGGTCTCCCTCGCTAGCTGGCGCCGTCCCCCGCGGCGCCGATGCCGCCCAGAGTAGGTCCCGGCGCGTTCGTGGATCACACTTGGGCGCTGTCTAGGCTCGATGGCCATGACGATCCACGAGCGACCGTTCGGCCGGCACTTCGAGGATTTCGAGGTCGGGGACATCTACCGGCACTGGCCGGGCAAGACGATCACCGAGGCCGACGACCACCTGTTCTGCATGATCACCATGAATCACCACCCGCTCCACATCGACGCCTGGTACGCCGAGACCTCGACGCAGTTCGGCAAGAACGTGGTGGTCGGCAACCTGGTCTACTCGCTGGTGCTGGGCATGAGCGTGGCCGACGTGTCCGGGGCGGCCATCGCCAACCTGGAGATCGAGACGCTCCAGCACAAGGCCCCGACGTTCCACGGCGACACCATCTACGCCGAGACGAAGGTGCTCGACAAGGTCGAGTCCAAGTCGAAGAACGACCGGGGGGTCGTGGCCGTGGAGACCCGGGGCTACAACCAGCGCGGCGAAGAGGTCTGTTACTTCCGACGCAAGGTGCTGGTGCCCAAGCGGGACGCGGTCAAGCCCCGCCAGCGCCCGTACCCCACCTAACGGTTTGGATCAGTTCTGCGAGATCGTGGCCGGGACCCGGCCCGCCCATGTGGTCTGGCAGTCCGACGACATCCTGGCCTTCCTCGACCACCGGCCGGTCTTCCCCGGCCACACCCTTCTCGTGCCGAAGCGCCACATCCCGACGCTCCCGGATCTGCCCGATGATCTGCTCGGCCCGCTGTTCTCCGCCGCCCGCCGGATCGCCGCGGCCATGGAGGGCGGCTTCGGGGCCGACGGCTCCTTCGTGGCCCTGAACAACCGGATCTCCCAGAGCGTCGCCCACCTCCACGTCCACGTGGTGCCCCGGCACCGGAAGGACGGCCTCCGCGGCTTCTTCTGGCCCCGGGTCCGCTACGAGTCCGACGCCGAGATGGCCGAGGTGGCGGCGAAGGTCCGCGCCGCCATCGAGGCCGTGAATTAGTCACACCCCAGGTCGGCGAGGACGGCGAAGGCGGCGTTGCGGCCGTTGATGGCCATGACGCTCCCGCCGGGGTGGGTGGCGGCGCCGCACAGGTAGAGGCCGGGGACGGGTGTGGCTGGCGCGAAGCGCCGATCCCACATCTGGTCGGGGAGGATCTCGCCCTGGAAGATGTGGCCGCCGGTGAGGCCGATGCGGGCCTCGACGTCGGGCGGGCCGAGCACCTCGCGGTAGAGCACGACGTCAAAGATCTCGGGGGCGAAGCGGGCGATCTCGGCCAGGACGAGGTCGCCGATCTCCTCCCGGCGCGTCTCCCACGAGCCGTCCGCCAGTTGCCCCGGGGCGTACTGGGCGAAGACGCTCATCGTGTGGTACGTCTCCGGCGCCACCGTCGGGTCGTAGGCCGTCTGGAAGTACAGTTCGCACCACGCCGGCGACGGCTCGCCCCGCCGGGCCGCCTCGCATGCGGCCTGGGTGGCGTCGATGCTCCGGGCGATGGTGACCATGGCCCGGTGCGGCGCATCGCCCGGCCCGGCGGCGGGAAAGCGGGGAAGGCGCGACAATGCGCAGTTGACCTTCACCACCGGGCTGGCGGAGCGCCAGGCGGCGACCCGCCCGGCGAAGGCGGCGGGCACGTCGCCCTCGCACAGGGCCAGCGTGCGCTTGGGGTCGGCGTTGGAGATGACGGCCATCGCCCGCA
>CAZCVW010000153.1:0-7734 GCA_964502185.1 uncultured Burkholderiales bacterium | reverse complement strand
CCGGCCGCCCCGGCCCGAGCCGTGGCCCCGGCGTCGCTGGCCGTGCCCGTCTACCTCTCCCCCAAACGCAGCGCCGAGCGGACCGAGGTCTACGTCTGCACCGGGTGCGGCATCGGGGAGAGCCTCGACACCGGACGCCTGGCGGCGGTGGCCGAGGGCGAGGTGCAGCGGCCCGGCCACGTCCGCCCGCCGCTGTGCATCCCCGAAGGGGTGGAGGAGCTCCGCCGGAGCCTGGAGGAGTCGGAGGCCACCAGAGTCGTCATCGCCGCCTGCTCGGATCGGGTCAACTACGACGTCTTCTCCACCGCCTCGCTCGGGGTGGACCTCGTCGGCCGGGTGAACCTGCGGGAGCTCGTGGCCTGGAGCCAGCCGGCGGGCGACACCGAGGCCCAGCGGCTGGCGGAAGACTACGTGCGGATGGGCATCGTCCGCACGCAATGGACCCGCCCGCCGGCCCGCGACGAACGCCACGTCCAGACGTCCCTCCTCGTCGTGGGCGGCGGCGTCACCGGACTCACCGCCGCCCTGGAGGCCGCCGGTGCCGGCCACGACGTCCATCTCGTCGAGAAAGACGCGAGCCTCGGCGGCTGGACCGCCGGATTCGCCGAGCTCTTCCCCACCCGTCCCCCCTACCGGGAACTCGAGCCCGCCGGAATCGTCGCCCGCCTGATCGAAGCGGCGACCCGCCACCCCCGCATCACCGTGCTCACCGGTGCCACCATCCGGTCCATCGCCGGCGAGCCGGGGGCTCTGGCGGTGACGGTCGATCAGGACGGGACCACGACCGAGTTCGCCACCGGGGCTGTCGTCCTCGCCACCGGCTGGCAGCCCGACACCGACGCCGTCCGCCGCCTCGGCTATGGCGAGCTCCCCGACGTCGTCACCAACGTCGCCTTCGAGGCCATGGCCAGCTCGGGCCAGATCGTCCGCCCCTCCGACGGCCAGGTGCCGAAGCGGGTCGCCATCGTCACCCGCCCAGGAGCTGGGGACGACGGCGCCTACTCGTTCGGGGCCAACGTGCTCGACATGGCCTCGCTCAAGCACGCCCTATACGTCACGCAGCGGATCTCTGGTGCACGGGCCTACCTCGTCTACGAGGACATCGTGACCCCGGGCCAGTACGAGGCGTTCTACCGCCGGGTGCAGGAGCAGCCCGGCGTGTACTTCACCAAGGGCAAGGTGACGGGCATCAGCGGGACCGACGACGGCAGCCTCGTCGTGCGCCTCGGGGACTCGCTCTTGGGCCGCGACGTCGGCCTGCCCGTCGACCTCGTCGTGCTGGCCACCGGGATGGTCCCGACCACGGCCGACTCGACGGTGCTCAACCTCCTCTACAAGCAGGGCCCGGGGCTGCCGACGGCCAAGTTCGGGTTCTCCGACTCGAACTTCATCTGCTTCCCCTACGAGACCCGCCGCACCGGCGTCTACGCCGCCGGCAGCGTCCGGGAGCCCATGGACGTCGCCCTCAGCCAGGAGGACGCCACCGGCGCCGCCCTCAAGGCCATCCAGAGCATCGAGCTCATTGCCAGCGGGCGGGCCACCCATCCCCGGGCCGGGGACCTGTCCCTCCCCGCCACCCGCTTCCAGGGGTGCACGAAGTGCGGGCGGTGCTCGGAGGAGTGCCCCTTCTCGGCCATCGAGGTCGACGCCTCCGGCTACCCGGCCCTCAATCCCGAGCGCTGCCGGCGCTGCGGCATCTGCATGGGAGCCTGCCCGGTACAGGTCATCTCCTTCGAGGACTACAGCGTCGAACAGCTCTCGGCCATGGTCAAAGCGATCGACTTCGGGCCCGACCCCACCGTCCCCCGGGTCATCGCCCTCGCCTGCGAGAACGACGCCTACCCGGCCTTCGATCTGGCCGGCATCAACCGGCTGGGGTTCGACGCCGCCGTCCGGGTGCTCCCGCTGCGCTGCCTCGGTTCGCTCAACGTCGCCGTGGTGGCCGACGCCCTCTCCTCGGGCATCGACGGGATCATGCTCATGGGCTGCAAGTCGGGCGACGACTACCAGTGCCACTTCATCCAGGGCAGCGCCCTCGCCGCCCAACGCCTCGTGAACGTCCGGGAGACGCTCAACCGGCTCACCATCGAACCGGAGCGGGTCGCCTCCCTCGAGGTGGAGATCACCGAGTACGACCGCATCCCGTCCCTGGTCGGCGACTTCGTGGACCAGATCAGGAAGCTGGGACCCAATCCCTACAAGGGGTTCTAAAGACCGTGGACATCATCGTTTCGAATCCGGAGGTTGTCGACCAGATGCTCGGCCACGGGGCCGAGGCGCTGCGTCGGTGCTACCAGTGCGGCACCTGCTCGGTCGTCTGCCCCCGCACGCCCCTGGAGGACGCCTTCCCCCGCAAGGAGATGGTCTGGGCCCAGTGGGGCATGTCCGACAAGCTGCTCACCGACGCCGACGCCTGGCTGTGTTACCAGTGCAACGACTGCATCACCCACTGCCCGGTCGACGCCCGCCCCGGCGACGTCATGGCCGCCACCCGGGATCTCCAGATCGAGGAGTACGCCTTCCCCCGCTTCATGGGCCGGATCCCGGTCGACCGGCGCTATCTGCCCGTAGCCGTCGCCATCCCCGTGGTTCTCGTCGCCCTCCTGGTGCTCACCGCCGCGGTCCTCTTCGAGGACGGGCCGGCCTTTCCCGAAGGCGACATCCTCTTCGAGCACTTCATCGGCCATGGCTGGCTCGACATCTTCACCCTCTCGCTGGTGACCGCGGTGCTGGGGCTGGCCGCCGTCGGGCTCCGCCGGTTCTGGGCGGCCCTCCAGGCGGCGACGCCGCCCGAGGTGGCGCGCCAGCCGCTCACCGGCGCCCTGAAAGGGGCGGCCGTCGAGATCTTCACCCACGAGGGCTTCGACGACTGCACCACCAGCCACTACCGCAAGGCGTCGCACCTGGCCATCTTCTACGGCTTCCTCGGCTTGGTGGCGGCCACCACCGGGGCGGCCCTCTACACCGAGATCTTCCCGCTCCTCGGCATCGAGTGGCAGGGCAACGAGCTGTCGCTGCCCGCCTGGGACCCGGTCAAGATCGTCGGCAACGTCGGCGGGGTCGCCCTGCTCGTCGGGCTCGGCCAGACGCTCCTGGCCCGTCGCCGGGACCCGGGCCGGGCGGGGAAGTCGGCCTACTCGGACTGGTTCTTCTCCGGCCTGCTGGTACTCACCGCCGTGTCCGGCTTCACCACCGAGATCCTGCGCTATGCCAACGTGCGGGCCGCCTACCCTGTCTACGCCGTCCACCTCGTGTTCGTCTTCGGGCTCTTCGTGTACTTCCCGTTCTCGAAGTTCTCCCACGTGCTGTACCGGACGGCCGCCATCACCTTCACGCGCCAGATCGGGCGGCGCAAGGCAGCCCCCGCGGCCAACGGCAGCGGGCTCACCAGTACTTCGCCGTAGCGGGCAGCACCCACCGCACGCCGCCCCGGGGCTCTTCCACGTCCCCTTTGTAGCGAGGGATCACGTGGAGGTGGGCGTGGTGGACCGTCTGGCCGGCCGCCTCCCCGATGTTCGTCCCCAGGTTGTAGGCGTCGGGGGCGAACTCGGTGTCGAGATGACGGCGGACCGGTTTCACCAACGCCACCATGGCGGCCTGTTCCGCTTCGGTGAGGGAGAAGAAATCGCCCTCGTGGCGCCGGGGCACGATGAGGACGTGTCCAGGGCTCACCGGGTAGCCGGCCAGGAACCCGACGGCCAGGTCGTTCTCGGCCAGAAGCTGCTTCGACTCGACGTGCGAACAGAAGATGCACGCACCCATGACCGTCACCTCGGGGGACACCCCCGAACCCCCGGCACCGGCCGGCGGTCAGGCCGAGTTGGCAGAGGGCGCCCGCAGCGCCTGCTGGCGGGCCAGCTCGTCCGACATGACGCCCCGCAGGATGTCGATGGCGTCGATGACCTTGGGGTGACGAAGCGAGTAGAGGACGTTGTTGCCTTGGCGCTCGGCCTCCACGAGGCCGCGGTCACGCAGCACCGCCAGGTGCTGCGACGTGTTCGACTGCGGTGCGTCGATGACTTCGCACAGCTCGCTCACGGTGTGCGGGCCGAAGCGCAGGGCGTAGAGGACGAGGAGGCGCTTGGAGTCGTTGAGCGCCTTGCACATGCTGGCCACGAGCTCATCGAGTTCGAGGCGAAGATGGGCGTCGATCGAAGCCTTGGGGGCCACGCGGCAACCTCCGGAGGATCTAGAGCCCAACGATACCGGCTGGAGTGCCTTTCCAGGAAATTGGCGGTTGCGTTCCCGCTACCGTGAGCGTGTGCTCGTGATGCATTCGGACGACGCGCTGGTGCGGCGCAAGCTTGAAAGCCTCGCCGCCGAGCTGGGTTTCGTCTTGACGCGGGGGCCGGCCGAAGCCGGCGCCGGCCCGGTGACCGCCGTGGTCGTCGACCTCGAAGGCCCGGGAGGGCTGGAGGAGGTGGCCGCCCTCCGGGCCCGCCACCCCGACGCGCTGCTCGTCGGTCACCTCGGCCATCCCGACCAGAATCTGTGGCTGGGGGCGGAGCAGGCCGGCTGCGATCTGGTGGCCAACCGGGGGGCGCTCGTCCCTGCCCTGCGCCGGAAGCTGGCGGCCCCCGGCGGTGGCGCCCGCCGCCGCCTTCGGCTCTTCGCCGCCGACGACGTCGCCGGTCGTCTCGGGGTCGTCCACCGCGACCCGGACTCCCCCGTCGGTCCGCTCGCCGTCTACCACCTGAAAGGCCGGCTCCACGCCCTGTGCGACCGCTGCCCCCACGCCGGGGCCACGCTCTCCGAGGGGGAGCTCGAGGGGTCGGTGCTCACCTGCCCGCGTCACGGCAGCCAGTTCGACGTCCGCGACGGCGCACGCGTTCGAGGGCCGGCCGACGATGGGCTCCGCACGTACCCCCTCGTCGAGGAGGGCGGCCAGGTGTACCTGGTGCTGCCCTGAGGCGAGGCTAGGAAGCGCGCCGGGTGGCATGGGGGAGGCAGTACTCGTCGTAGTCGGCGATGGTGATGGTGACTCCGGGGCCACAGGCCGGGCAGGCGGGGTCCCGCTGTGTCTTGAATGTCCGGAACGACTGCTCCAGCGAGTCGTAGGCCAGGAGCCGGCCGACGAGGGGATCGCCCAGGCCGAGGAGGAGCTTGATGGCCTCCAGCGCCTGGATCGACCCGACGATGCCGGGGAGCACCCCGAGGACGCCGGCTTCGGAGCAGGACGGCGCCAGTTCGGGCGGCGGGGGCTCCGGGACCAGGCAGCGGTAGCAGGGCCCCCGATACGGGGAGAACACGGTCACCTGGCCCTCGAACCGGAAGATCGACCCGTGCACCACCGGGATCTCCTTGAGCAGCGAGGCGTCGTTCACCAGGTAGCGGGTCGGGAAGTTGTCGGTCCCGTCGACGATCAGGTCGTACCCGTCGATGACGTCGAGGACGTTGTCGGCGGCCAGGTGCACGTCGTAGCCGACCACGTTGACGTCGGGGTTGAGCAGGGCCAGCGCCTTTTTGGCCGAGTCGACCTTGCGCTCCCCGATCTGGTCCAGGTTGTGGAGGACCTGGCGCTGGAGATTGGACTCGTCGACCTCGTCCATGTCGACGATCCCGAGCGTGCCCACCCCGGCGGCGGCCAGGTACAGGGCGGCGGGCGATCCGAGGCCGCCGGCGCCGAGGAGGAGCACCTTGGACCCGAGGAGCTTCTGCTGGCCTTCCTCGCCGACCTCGGGCAGCAACGTGTGCCGGTGGTAGCGGTGTCGCTGCTCGGGGGTGAGGGTCTTGGGGACGAGCCACCGGCGGCCCTCGTCCTTCCAATGGTTGAAACCACCCGACAACGACGCCACGTTGGTGAAGCCGAGTTCCTGGAGCGTCCTGGCCGCGAAGGCCGAGCGGGTGCCCCCGGCGCAGTACACGACCACGCGGGACGAGTGGTCGGGGATCTTGGCCTCAACCCGAGTCTCGAGGAAGCCCCGGGGGATGTGGACCGCACCGGGGATCGCCCCCTGGTCGTACTCGTCCATCTCCCGGACGTCGAGGAAGACGCCCTCGCCCATCTCCTCCTCGGCGCGCTCCGACGTGATCTCCTGGATCTGGGACCTGGTGGCGTTGAAAAGCTCGCGGAAGCCGGACATAACCTAAATCCTACCTCTAGGGTCAGGAATTCGGCTACCTCTCCGGGGGACACCCCCGAGCCCCCGGGGCCGGTTCGGTGACGAAATCGATGAGCTGCTCGACGGCGCCGACGAAAGCCGGCTCGAGGTCCCGCCAGCTGTTCACGGAGCTGAGGATGCGCCGCCAGAGCCGGCCCGATTCCGGTACGCCGAAAGCGGCGCACACCCCGTCCTTCCAGGGCACACCCCGGGGAATGACCGGCCAGGCCGTGATCCCGACGACGGCCGGTCGCACCGCCTGCCACACGTCGACATAGGGGGTGCCGGTCACCAGCACGTGCGGGTGGCGCACCTCGGCGGCCAGGCGGGCCTCTTTGCTGTTGGGCACGAGGTGGTCGACCAGCACGCCGAGCCGGCGGCCGGGAGCGGGACCGAACCCGTCGACGACCGAGGCCAGGTGATCGATGCCGTCGAGGCGCTCGACGACCACGCCTTCGATACGGAGGTCGTCGCCCCACACCCGCTCCACCAGCTCGGCGTCGTGGATGCCCTCCACCAGGATGCGGCCCGCCCGGGCCACCCTGGCCTTCGCCCCGATGACGGCCCGGCTGCCCGAGGCGGTTCGCTGCGTGCCCGACACGCGAGCGGCAGCCAAGTGGGCGGGCACCGACGGGTCGGGAGACTCGGGGGCCACCAGGTGCACCGCCTGGCCGCCCACCGCGAACGACCCCGGGCTGTTGCGGAAGCGCCGTTCGAGGCCGGTCTGGCCGGCGATGACGACCCCGTCCGCGGCGAAGGCGACCAGCTTCCCGCCGAACCTGGACGACCGGTGGACGATGAAGAGGCCGGGCTGCGCCTCCTGCTGGGGGTAGCGCTGGGCGAGACGTTCGGGGCCGTCCACGGGTCCGCCGAGGATGCCGCCCCGCCGGGCCCGGGGCTCGGGGTGTCCCCGGAGAGGAGGTTTCGGAGCCATGGCGCGGCACGGTAGCGACGCGAGCGTCTCCGGTGGTGGACCCGCGCTACTAGATGCGGGGCGAGACCCTCGGGCCCGGCGGCTCCGGAGTAGGACCGGCGGGCGTCGAGGGCACCACCGGCCGGATGGAGATGGGAAGGCGCACCGTGCGCCCGTCGCCCTGGTGGGTGAGGACGACGGCGCCGTAGGTGTAGGCGTCGAGCGGCGCACCGGCCAGGGTGAAGGCGAGCCGGACGTCCCCGGACTCACCGGGCCGGAGCGTCAGCTCCTGGGGCAGGGTGGCCGCGGCCACGCCGGGCAGGCCTTCGATCGTCACCCGCCACGTCCCGGCGGCGGTGTCCACGCTGGTGAAGACCCGGCGCGTCAGCGCCACGCCCGGGAAGTTGGCGTACGAGATGGCGGGCAGGTTGAGGTCGGAGGGCGCGAGCGGCATGGCGTTGCCCCGCACGGATCGCGGATCCACCCCGGCCAGGTAGCGCAGCCAGTCGAGCCGGGGGACTTCGAGGACGAGGCCGGCATCGGCCGCCCGGTTGGGGGCCACCCGCCCCGATCCCGTCTCGAACGGACCGGCCGGCGCCCCACCGTCTTCGCGGCGCACGGACCCCTCGGCGGTGGCCATCAGCGCCGACTTGAGGGCCGCCGGCGACCAGCTCGGGTGGAGCTGCGTGAGCAGCGCCGCCACCCCCGCCACCTGCGGGG
>CAZCVW010000152.1:0-7798 GCA_964502185.1 uncultured Burkholderiales bacterium | reverse complement strand
GTCCTACGAGGTCACCCTGGTGGCGTCGATCATTCTCGGGGTGGCGGCTTTCGAGGCGATCGGCGGGAACCCGGCCTACGGCCTGATCTTCCCGCTCGCCGCCCGGGCCGTGGGCGTGGTCGCCTCCATCTTCGGCGTGTACGCCGTGAAGGCGAAGGAGGGCGAGACCAACGCCCTCAAGCCCATCAACCGGGGCTTCCTCACCGCCTCCCTGCTCACCATCATCGGCACGGCCGCCGTGGCCTTCGGCTACGTCGGCGACGACGCCCCGGGCGGCGGCCACGAGGGCTTGAAGATGTTCCTGGCCGTCGTGGTCGGCCTCGCCCTCGCCCAGGTGGTCAGCCGGCTCACGGAGTACTTCACCGGCACCGAGTTCTCGCCTGTCCAGGAGATCGCCGAGTCGGCCCGGACCGGCCCGGCCACCACGGTGCTGTCCGGTACGGCGGTCGGCCTCGAGTCGAGCGTGTACTCCGTCATCGCCATCGCGGTGGCCATCGCCGCCGCCATCGGCCTCGGCGGGGGCAACCTGCAGTTCTCCCTCTACCTCGTGGCCCTGTGCGGCATGGGCATGCTGGCCACCACCGGTGTCGTCGTCTCCGAGGACACCTTCGGGCCGGTGGCCGACAACGCCGCCGGTATCGCCGAGATGTCGGGTGAGTTCGAGGGTGAGCCGGCGCGGATCATGGTCAGCCTCGACGCGGTGGGGAACACCACGAAGGCGGTGACCAAGGGCTTCGCCATCGGTTCGGCCGTCATCGCCGCGGTGGCGCTGTTCGCCAGCTTCATCGAGACGGCGGTCAACGAGATCTTCCCGGTGGACGTCGTCGACCAGGCCAAGCAGACGGCCCGGGGGGTCTTCGACCTGTTTCCGATCAACGTGGCCGACCCCAAGGTCTTCATCGGTCTGCTCATCGGCGGGGCGGTGCCGTTCCTGTTCTCGGCGCTGGCCGTGCGGGCCGTCGGCCGCTCGGCCGGTGTCGTGGTGCAGGAAGTCCGCCGCCAGTTCGCCGACGGCAAGATCATGGCCGGGACCAAGCGCCCCGACTACGGGCCGGTCATCGACATCTGCACGGCCGCTTCGCTGCGCGAACTGGCCACCCCGGCCCTGCTCGCCGTCCTCACGCCGGTGATCATCGGCTTCGGCATCGACGCCAAGGCGCTGGGGGCCTTCCTGGCCTCCGTCATCGTCTGCGGGCAGCTCATGGCCGTCTACCTGTCCAACTCCGGTGGGGCGTGGGACAACGCCAAGAAGTACATCGAGGCAGGGCACGAAGGCGGCAAGGGTTCCGAGGCCCACAAGGCCGCGGTCATCGGGGACACCGTCGGTGACCCGTTCAAGGACACGGCCGGGCCGGCGCTCAACCCGCTGATCAAGGTGATGAACCTGATCTCGCTGCTGATCCTGCCCGCGGTGATCAAGCTGGGTGACAACGACGGGGCCCGGTTCACCATCGCCGGGATCGCGCTGGCGATCCTGATCGGGGCGGTCGCCTTCTCCAAGCGCAAGACCCAGGCCATGGACGCCCATATCGAGGGTGCGCCGGCGGCCATGTCGGCTACCGGCGTTTCCCCCGGCGACCCGTCCCTCAAGCTGGCCTCCGACGCCCTCGACCGCTGGATCGCCGACCTCAGCGACGAGGACGCCGACCTGCGCAAGCAACTCCGAGACGCGAAACAGCAGCTCCCCCGGTAGACCCGGGGGACTAGACCCGCTGCCTGCGGTGCTTCAGGAACTCGTAGGCGACGGGGGCCAGCGAGATGAAGATGATGAAGCCGATGATCGGCAGGAGGTACTTGTCGATGTCGCCGACCGTCTCGCCGAGGATGTAGCCGAGCGAGGTCACGCCGCCCGCCCACAGGAAGCCACCCAGCAGGTTGAAGGTGATGAACGTGCGGTAGGGCATCTTGCCGACACCGGCCAGGATGGGGGCGAAGGTCCGCACGACGGGGACGAAGCGGGCGAGCACGATGGTCTTCGAGCCGTACCGCTCGAAGTAGCTCCGGGCCTTGTCGACGTAGTCCTGCTTGAAGAGCTTCGAGTCGGGCCGGCGGAACAGGGCGGGTCCCGCCCGGGAGCCGAAGATGTACCCGACCTGATCGCCGGCCACGGCCGCCACGAAGCAGCCGACCAGGACCACGACGATGTTCAACCGGTTCTGGGAAGCCAGCAGCCCGGCGGTGAACAGGAGCGAATCGCCGGGAAGGAAGAAGCCGAGAAGCAAGCCTGATTCGGCGAAGACGATCAGCAGCAGGCCGATCGTTCCGAAGGTCTCAATGGCCTGCTCCGGGTCCAGCAGATTGACCGCGCCCAGAGTCTCGATGATGCGTGCGGGGACCATTCCGGGGCAGGATAACCGCCCGACGTTTGACAGACGGGCGCCTCGCGTGACACCACGTAGGGCGGTTTGACCACACACCAGTCCCTGGAGGGACGTTGTCGAAGCCCCTCGTGATCGTGGAGTCGCCGGCCAAGGCGAAGACCATCGCGGGCTTTCTCGGTGGCGATTACGCCGTGGAGTCCAGCATCGGTCACATCCGCGACCTGCCGCGATCCGCCAAGGAAGTGCCCGCCGCCTACAAGAGCGAGCCCTGGGCGAAGCGCTGGGGCGTGAACGTCGACGACGACTTCAAACCGCTCTACGTCGTTCCGGCGGAGAAGAAAGCCCAGGTCGCCAAGCTCAAGGCGCTCCTCAAGGACGCCAACGAGGTCTATCTCGCCACCGATGAGGATCGGGAGGGCGAGTCGATCGCCTGGCACCTCCTGGAGGTGCTGTCCCCGCGGGTGCCCGTCCGGCGGATGGTCTTCCACGAGATCACCCGGCCGGCCATCGAGGCGGCCGTCGCCAACTGGCGGGAGCTCAACCGCAAGCTGGTGGACGCCCAGGAGGCGCGGCGCATCCTCGACCGGCTGGTCGGCTGGGACGTCTCCGAGGTGCTTTGGAAGAAGGTCATGCCCGGGCTTTCCGCCGGGCGGGTCCAGAGCGTCGCCACCCGCCTCGTCGTGGAGCGGGAACGGGCCCGGATGGGATTCCGCTCCGGCGGGTACTGGGACCTGGTCGGCGCCTTCGCCCCCGGGGGCTCGGGGATCCCCCCCGGAGGAACAGCCTCCCCGTTCTCGGCCACGCTCGTCGCCGTCGACGGGAAGCGCCTGGCCATCGGGAAAGACTTCGACCCGGCCACCGGCCAGCTCTCGGCCGCCGCCGCCAACACCGTCGCCCGCCTCGACGAGGCTGGGGCCCGGGGCCTGGTCGAGCGCCTGGCCGACGCCCCCTTCTCGGTCGCTTCGGTGGAGTCGAAGGACTGGCGCCAGTCGCCCTACCCGCCGTTCATGACCTCCACGCTGCAGCAGGAGGCGAACCGGAAGCTGCGCTTCGGTGCCGCCCGGGCGATGTCGATCGCCCAGCGGCTCTACGAGCGGGGCTACATCACCTACATGCGGACGGACTCCACCAACCTGTCGGAGCAGGCCGTGGCCGCCGCCCGCACGGAGATCGCCGAGCGTTACGGAGCCGACCACCTCCCCGAGCGGCCCCGGACGTACCAGCGCAAGGTGAAGAACGCCCAGGAGGCCCACGAGGCGATCCGCCCGGCCGGCGACCGCTTCCGCCGTCCGGAGGACGTCGCCCGGGAGGTCGAGTCCGACGAGGCCCGTCTCTACGACCTGATCTGGAAGCGCTGCGTCGCCTCCCAGATGGCCGACGCCCGCGGGCGGCGCGTGTCCGTGCGCCTCTCCGCCCGTTCAACCGCCGATGAGCAAGCGGTCTTCGCCGCGTCCGGGAAGACGATCACCTTCCCTGGGTTCCTGCGGGCCTACGTCGAGGGAGCCGACGATCCCGACGCCGAACTCGAAGACCGCGAGATCCGCCTGCCCGCCCTCGAACAGGGCGAGGCCGTCGACTGCCGGGGGATCGAGGCCGCCGGGCACGCGACCCAGCCGCCGGCCCGTTACACCGAGGCGTCGCTGGTCCAGGAACTCGAGGCGAAGGGCATCGGGCGCCCGTCGACCTACGCCAGCGTGATCCAGACCATCCAGGACCGCGGCTATGTCTGGAAGAAGGGCTCCGCCCTCATCCCGAGCTGGACGGCCTTCGCCGTGATCCGGCTCCTGGAGGAGCACTTCGCCCATCTGGTCGACTACGAATTTACGGCCCGGATGGAAGAAGACCTCGACGACATCGCCCGGGGTGAACGCGAGTCCGTCCCCTGGCTGCGGAGCTTCTACTTCGGCAACGGCGCCCCCGGCCTCCGAGCCATGGTCGAGGAGCAGGCGCCGACCATCGACGCCCGCGCGATCAACACGATCCCCCTCGGGGTGGACTCCGAGGGCCGGGAGATCGTCGTGCGGGTCGGCCGCTACGGGCCCTACCTGTCGCGCGGTGAGGCGACGGCCCCCGTCCCCGACGACCTCGCCCCCGACGAGCTCACCCCCGAGCTGGCCAACGAACTGCTCGAGCGCGGGGTGGAGGAGGGCCGCGTCCTCGGCAACGACCCGGCGACGGGCCTGGCCGTGACGGTGCAGGACGGGCGGTACGGGCCTTACGTGCAGCTCGGTGAGCAGGAAGAGGGCTCGAAGAAGAAGCCGAAGCGGGCCTCGCTGTTCAAGACGATGACGCCCCCGACCGTCACCCTGGAGGAGGCGCTGCTGCTGCTCAGCCTGCCCCGGTCGGTGGGGGCGGGCGCCGACGGCGTCGAGATCGTGGCCAGTCCCGGACGCTTCGGGCCGTACCTGAAGAAGGGTGAGGAGACCCGCAGCCTCGCCTCGGAGGACCAGCTGCTCACGGTCACGCGGGAGGAGGCGGAGGCGCTGTTCGCCCAGCCCAAGGGGGGACGGGGCCGCGCCGCACCCGAGCCGCTGGCGGTGCTCGGCCCGCATCCCGACAACGGCGCCGAGATCAAGCTGCTGGCCGGCCGCTACGGGCCCTACGTCACCGACGGCACCACCAACGCCTCGCTGCCCAAGGGCGCCGACCCCGCCGCCTTCACCGCCGCGGAAGCGGTGGCCCTTCTCCGGGCTCGGGCCGAGGCCGGTCCGGCCAAGAAGCCCCCCCGGGTGGCCAAGGCCGGAGGGCCCCGAAAGGGAGCCAAGAAGTAGGCAATGCCTACGGCTGGGAGTTCCGGACTCCTAGGCTGGTCAGACTTTGGAGAGCAGCGACCCGGCACCCTTCATCCCGACCAGCGCGGACTCGGGCAACCTCCCGCCGTCTCCGTGGCGGGTGTTCGGCTCGTCGGCCTATTTCCGGTTGTGGATGGCGCAGGTGGTCTCCAGCCTGGGCGACTGGATCGGGCTCGTGGCCATCATCGCGCTGGCCTCCCGCATCTCCGACGGGAGCGAGGCGGCGATCGGTCTCGTCATGGCCGCCCGCATGCTCCCCGGGTTCTTCCTGGCGCCCGTCGGCGGCGTGCTCGTCGACCGGTGGGACCGGCGCCGCACCATGGTCGCCTGCGACTTCGGCCGGGCCGCGGTGGTGGCCACCCTGCCCTTCGTCGACAGCCTGGCCGGGCTGTTCCTGGCGTCCTTCCTGTTGGAGATCCTCACGCTGCTGTGGTCGCCGGCCAAGGAGGCGTCCGTCCCCAACCTCGTCCCGCCGGAGAAGCTGGCCGCGGCCAACTCCCTCGGACTGGCGGCCGCTTACGGCACCTTCCCGATCGGTTCCCTGCTCTTCGCCTCCTTGTCCGGGCTGGCCTCCTGGCTCGGGGACTTCGACGCCCTCTCCGGTCTCAAGGTGGACAGGGAGTTCCTCGCCCTATGGGTGGATGCCTCCACCTTCCTGGCCTCAGCCCTCCTCATCGCCACCCTCGCTCTTCCCCGGCGGGAGCGCAACGGCGGAGCCCGCATCGACTGGGGCCAGACCTGGCGGGAACTCATGGAGGGGCTGCGCTTCATCGGCACCACGGGCCCCGTCCGCTCGGTGATGGTGGGGATGGGCGTCGGGCTCATCGGGGCCGGTGCGGTCGTCCCGCTCGGCCCCATTTACGCCAAGGAGGTGCTCGGATCGGGATCCTCCGGCTTCGGCCTGCTGATGACCGGTCTCGGCGTGGGCGGCGCTATCGGGGTGCTGGCTCTGTCGGTCGTGGCCCAGCGCCTTCCCACCGAACCGGTCTTCGTGGGGGCGGTGTTCTTCACCGGCTTCGCCCTGGTCGCTGCCGCCACGGTGTCGAGCCTGGGGCCTGCCATGGTGGCCACGGGGGGTTTCGGGATGGCGGCCGGCATCGGATACGTGACGGGTTTCACCCTGATCCAGAAGCGGGTGGCCGACGAGATGCGGGGCCGGACGTTCGCCACCCTCTACACGATCATCCGGTTCTGCCTGCTCATGTCTCTGGCCGTCTCGCCCTGGCTGGCGGGTGCGCTCGACTCGCTCTCGGGCGCCCTCTTCGACCACAAGACGATTCACATCGGCATCCGGGTGTTCATCCCGGGCGTCCGGCTCACGTTGTGGTTGGGCGGCCTGCTCACCATGGCCGCAGCCGTGGTGGTGAGCCGCGACGTGCGCCGCGATCGCCGCAGCCCGGCCCCGTGACGAGCGGCCGCTTCGTCGTCCTCGAAGGGCCGGACGGCTGCGGGAAGAGCACCCAGGCGGCGGCGCTGGCCGAGCGGCTCCGGGCTTTGGGTCGGGAGGTCGTCGCCACCAGGGAACCGGGCGCCACGCCGGCGGGCGCCGCCATCCGGACCCTGGTTCTCGACGGCGCAGTCCTCGACGGCGGAGGCCTCGATCCCCGGACCGAGGCGCTTCTCATCGCCGCCGACCGGGCCGAACACGTCGCCGCGGTCGTCCGGCCCGCCCTCGAGCGGGGCGCGGTGGTGGTGAGTGACCGCCACGTCCCGTCGTCGCTGGCCTACCAGGGCGTCGCCCGGGGCCTCGGGGTGGATGAAATCGCCCGGCTCTCAGCCTGGGCGACCGGTGAGCTCCAGCCGGACGTGGTCGTGGTGCTCGACACCGAACCCGACGTCGCCGCCGCCCGCCGGGCGGGGCCCGAGGACCGGATGGAGCGGGAGGGCATAGCGTTCCAGGCCGCCGTCCGCCAGGCCTACCTCGACCTCGCTCCCCGGTTCGGTTGGGTGGTGATCGACGGCGCCCGCCCGCCCGAGGTCGTGGCCGACGACGTGTGGGCCGCCGTCGCCCCGCTGTTCGCGGAACCCTAAGGTCCCGGTGGCCCGGAACCTATGGCCCAGAACCTATGGTCAGCGCCATGTGGGAACGGGTCGTGGGCCAGGAGCGGGCGGTGGGGTTGCTGCGGCGGGCGGTCGACCGGCCGATCCACGCCTACCTGCTGGCCGGCCCGACGGGTTCGGGAATCGCCGAAGCGGCCCGCTGCTTCGCCGCCGCCCTGGTCTGCCCGGCCGAAGGAGGAGTCCGTGGCTGCGGCGCCTGCGCGGCCTGCGAGCGGGCCTTGGGTGGGCGGCACCCGGACGTGGTCGAGGTCGAGCCGGAGGGCACCTTCATCGTCGTCGACCAGATCGAAGAGGTCGTGCGGGAGGCCTTCACCAGCCCCTTTGAAGCCCCTCGCAAGGTGATCGTGATCGCCGACTCGGACCGGATGAACGAGACGGCGGCCAACAAACTGCTGAAGACGCTGGAAGAGCCGGCGCCCCGGACGCACTTCGTCCTGCTCACGGATGCGCCCGAAGAACTGCTGCCCACGGTCCGATCCCGATGCCAGCGGGTCGACTTCTCGGCGCTTTCGGATGCCACCATCCGTTCCGTGCTGGAGGCGGAGGGGACCGAGGCCGCCACCGCGGCCCTCGCCGCCCGGCTGGGATCGGGGCGCCTCGACCGGGCCCGGGCGCTCGTCGGGC
>CAZCVW010000151.1:0-7808 GCA_964502185.1 uncultured Burkholderiales bacterium | reverse complement strand
CCCGAGCGCGTCGAGGCGCTCGGCGACCGTGTCGGGGGCAGAGAAGGCGGGCACCGCCGCGCTGACCATCGTGGTGGCCACGCCGAGCAATGCCTGCCGCAGCTGGGACCGGGCGGCACGGCTTCCGGCGACGGCGGCCTCGTCCGCCCACCGCTCCAGGGCGGTGCGCAGCGCCGAGGTGCTGCGGTGCACGAACCGAACCGGCCGCAGGCTGTATTCGAGCGCGCTGGCCAGAACGAGGAACCGCTGGTGGCCGTGTCGGAGATGGGCTGCCTCGTGGCGCAGGACGGCGGTCAGCTGCCCGTCCGAGAGCGCACCCACCAGACCCTCCGACACGACGATCTGCGGATGGGCGCCGTTCGAGCAGAACGCCATCACACACTCGGTGGGCAGGACAACCAGGTCGTGGCCGTTGAACTCACGGTGCTCGCCCAGCCAGCCTTCGACGTGGACCGCGGCCTGGTGGCGACGCGCCCGCACAGCACCCAGGCCGGTCAGGAGCGGGAAGGCCACGGCCAGGACCGCAGCCGGCCAACCGAGGGCCGCACCGGCGGGCACCAGCGCTCCGAGCGCCCGCTCGCAGAAGTCGGCCAGCTCGGGGATACCGAGGGAACGAAGCACCGTCGGGGCGGCATAGAGCAAGGCGGTGAACTCGAGCACGGCCGCGCCGGCCAGGAGCGCGGCGGCGCAGATCCGGGCCCACTCGGCGGGCGGCAGGCGCCGTCCGAGACCACGCGCCGCCCCCGGGAGGGTGAGCAGGCAGACGCCGGCGACGAACAGGATCGCCGCCACCGGGTGCTACTTCCCGCCCCGCAACACCCGCCGGAGCTGGTCCCGGTCGGCCGGGGGCAGCGAATCGACGAAATAGGCCAGCGCGGTGGGCCGGTCCCCAACCCGGGTGAGCAGCTCCTGCATGCGGGCCGCGGCGTGCTCCTCGCGGCTCTGCACCGCCCGGTAGGCGAAGGCCCGGCCGTCCCGTTGACGTTCGAGGCGGCCCTTCTGCCACAGGCGGACGAGGATCGTCATCACCGTGGTGTAGGCCAGCGAGCGCGTCGGGGCGAGGGTCTCGTGCACCTCGCCGGGGATGAGCCACCCGCGACGATCCCACAGCACGTCCATGACCATGGCCTCGAGCTCCCCCATATGGAGCTTGGCCTGCCTCATGCTGAACCCCCTCTTCGCCGCGCTGAACTCTCAAACAGTGTAGTAGCTGCCGGCGTGCGGGCTCAACTACGCTGTGTCGTCGTCGACACACATACTCAGCCAACCCTCGGGAGTTCGCGGCAGTTCCTCGGCCGCCGACGCTGGTGGATCCTCGTCGGCGTCCTGGTGGTCGCGTTCGCGCTGGCCGTCGCCGTGCGCCGCGGCCCGGAGTCGACCTTCGTGCCCTCGGGGCCGCCCCGGACGCTGCCGGCGGACGGTTCGCTGGAGCCGGCGTCCCTCGCCGACTTCTCCGGCATCCTCGTCGGTGCCCGGGGGCCGTCCGGTGGTGGTCAACGTCTGGGCCTCATGGTGCGGCCCGTGCCGGGTGGAAGCACCCCTGCTGCAGCGGGCGGCGCAGCGCTACCGGGGTGACGTCGTCTTCCTGGGCGTCGACTCCAAGGACCAGGTCCGCCCGGCCCGCGAGTTCCTCGACCGCTATGGGATCACCTATCCGAACGTCGTCGACGAACGGGGCGAGATCCGTCGAGCCCTGGCCATGCGGGGCTTCCCCACGACCTACATCTTCGACCGGCAGGGGCGCCTGAGCGCCAAGGTCTTCGGCGGGATCTCCGAGCAGACGCTGGCCGCCCGCATCGCCGACGTGCGCCGGTGATCGACCAGGGCCTCCTCCTCAGCGCGGCGGCTGTGGTGGCCGTGGTCTGGGTGCTGGCCCGCCTCGCACCACCGCGCACCCTGGCGGCCGGCGACGTGCTCGACGCCTCCGTTTGGGCAGTCTTCGCCGGCTTGATGGCCGGCCGGGTGACGGCCATGATCCTCGACGATCCGTCCGGCCTGCGCCGCCTCGGCGACATCTTGATCCTGCGAGGCGGGGTGGAGTTCTGGCCCGGCCTGGCCGTGGGCTCGGGGGTCCTCGCGCTGAGCGCCCGCCGCCAAGGCGTGGCGCCCGGTGCCCGGCTGGCCGACGTGGCCCCCTACGGGCTCGCCGCCTACGCCGTCTACGAGGCGGCCTGCGTCGTGCGGGACGGATGCTTCGGGCCAGTCTCTAGCCTCGGCCTCGCACCCGCCGGCGTGGGGGAGCCCCAGTTCCCGGTGGGGGTCGCTCTGGCTCTGGGCGTGGCCGGCCTCGCCGTCGGCGTCTACCGCACCCGGGCCTGGACCCCGGGGTGGTCCCTGCTCCTGGCCCTGGCCAGCCTCGCCGCCGCCCGCTACCTGGCCGCCTTCTGGCTGCCCCGGATCGGTTCGGGGCCGACCCGCCCGCAGGTCGAGTCGCTGGCCGTCCTCCTCGGCGCGGTGGCGATCGCCCTCGGGAGTCTCGTCGCCGGGCGCACCCGGACGAGGAAGACGGCGTCGTCCTCGTCTCCGGGCCCCACGCGCCGCTGAAAGACGCCGGCCGGCGTTCGACTCCTCGCCCCCTCTGACCTGCGTCGGAACCTACACGCCGTAGGACAGGCGTGCCCACAACCCAACGCCCACCGCGTCAATCCCCGCACAGCCACTTGGCGTGTCCCTCGCCAGATACACTGATTTATGACGGATTGTCGTAATATGTCCGGAATCGCAGCGGGCTCGGTGGCTCTGTACTCACCGACGTTCACGCACCCGCAGGCCATCAGCCATATCCCCCTGGAGGACGACGCGTGGCGATCAAACGGCGTACGTGCCCGCGCTGCCGGGCAGCACGGCGAAGCGGAGAGGACGGCGGGGAGCCGTCCCCGTGCAACGCTCCGGCGAGTAGGTCAGTCCCGGCGCAGACCGTCCGCCGGCTGGCACTGGCCGCCCTCCTCGTGGCTGGGTCGCTCGTCACCGTGACCCGGCTGGGCGAGACCCGGTCGGTGGCGGCCGTGGACCTCGCCCGGGCGGAGGACGGCAATCCCGACTCGGGCGTCATCGAGGTCGACATCGAGGCGAAGGAGACCGAGGTGTCGCTCATCCCGGGGAAGGCCACCCGGGTATGGGCCTACAACGGCACCGTGCCGGGGCCGCTGATCAGCGCCGAGCTCGGCGACGAGGTGGTCGTCAACCTGAAGAACAGCCTGCCCGAGCCGACGACCATCCACTGGCACGGAGTCGAGCTGCCGGCGACGATGGACGGCAGCAACATCTCGCAGCCGCTGGTCGAGCCGGGGGGCGAGTTCCGCTACCGGTTCCGGCCGCTCACCGCCGCCACCTACTGGTACCACTCTCACGTCAACGGCGCCGAGCAGGTGGAGCAGGGACTCTACGGCGCCTTCGTCGTGCGCGAGTCGAAGAGAGACCGGAAGCTGGGCCTTCCCGGGGACGAGCTGACCCTCGTCGTCGACGACGTCCTCCTCGACGAGGCGGGTGCGCTACCGCCCTTCGCCACCAACCCGGCCTCCGAGCTCACACCCCGCCAGCGGGCCCTGCAACTCGCCGACGGGCGCGAAGGGAACCACCTCCTCGTGAACGGCCGGGAGACTCCCACGGTGGAGGTCACCGCCGGCAGGCCCCAGCGGTGGCGGATCGTGAACGTGGCCAACGGCCGGTTCCTCCGCCTGTCGATCCCCGGGCAGACGGTGTACCGGATCGGTGGGGACGCCGGCCTCATCGAGTATCCCGAGAAGGTCCGGCCGGTCGCCATGCTGCCCAACCCGGCCGATCCCAAGCGCCGGATATCCGAGCCGAACCCCGACAGCGGGCTCCTCCTCGTCCCGGGCGAACGGGCGGAAGTCGTGATCACACCCCGGGGGACGCCCGGCGAGGAGATCACGGTGGAATGGCACGACTTCCCCCGCGGCCGCCACGACGTCGCGGAGGCCGACGACGGAGGTCTGGCCTTCGGGCACAACTTCAACGACGGCAAGGCCGAGCCGAAGCCGCTCATGCGGCTGCGCATCACCGGTACGACCGGGTCCTACCGCGAGTACGTCCCACCCCGCCCACTGGTTCCCGCGGCGCCCGTCGACGTCTCCGGGGCGCCCACCGTCGAGATTCCCTTCGGTCACGGTGAACCGGACGCCGACGGAAACGCCGCGTTCTTCGCCGCGCAACGAGGTGATACGCCGCTGACCTTCGAGGAGATGACACCCGCCGAGGCGCCCGACGTCGAGATCGGGAAGACCTATGTCCTCGAGGTGACGAACACCACCAAGATGGACCACCCCGTCCACGTCCACGGATTCTTCTTCCAACCGCTCGAGACCGAGTTGGTCGACCCGTCGAATCCGGCCAACAACCGCGTCATCCCCTTCCTCGGCCGGGAGAACAAGGACGTCATCCGCCTACCCGCCGCCCCCGGCGCCCACGAGGGATCGGGCGGCAAGGCGATCCTCCGCCTCGCCATCCGCTTCGACGACGCCGGCCGGAAAGGCCAAGTCGAGGCCTTCGGAAAAGAGCCCGGCAAGCACCGCTCGGGCGGCTGGATGATCCACTGCCACAACCAGGAGCACTCCGAGGCGGGAATGATGACCTTCCTCGAATTGCGGGCCCCGAAGCAATAGGCGAGCCTGCGCCTCGAAGTGCGACTACGCTGCGTAGGAGTTGGTCCGCCTCCATTCCGCGGATGACGGCGCAAGCGTTCCAACCATCCAACCCGAAAGGAACCAATCACATATGCGTGTACTCCGAGCTGCGGCTGTCGCCTCCGTGACCGTATTGGTGCTGTCCACGCCGGCCCAGGCGCAGAAGTTCGACTTCCAGAACACGATGACCGCCGGCGAGGTGGTGCCCGGCCCCGGGGACCCGGACGGGGCCGGCAACTTCACGGTCAGCATCGACAACGCCACCAACGAGATGTGCTACGCAATCACGTTCCAGAACACCGACGCTCCGAACGCCGCTCACGTCCACGTCGGCAGCCCGGGCAAGGCGGGGCGCATCATGGTGGACCTGAACCTTCCGGCCAACGGCCCCAACGCCTGCATCCCGGTCGATTCAACCTCCGTCGGGCACATGACGGGCGGCCCCAGGTCGCACTACCTCGATCTCCACACCGCCTCCCATCCCGACGGTGCGCTCCGGGGACAGTTGCAGCGGTAAGCAACCGAGCCTGAGATACCGTGCATGGCGCAGGCATGAATTCGCCAATGTTTCCGATTCATATCGGCGCTCGTGGTCGGCTCTACACGACGCTCCAACTTCAAATGGCTACGTTCCACGGTTCTTGCTATCTATGACATAGTGTCGTATCTTGTCCCGTGGACCGACCGCCGGGAACTGTCACGGCGGAGTCAGACCACTCGACCTCGCAGCCAATGCTGGTCATCCCGGCTACGAGCCATCGTCGAATTGCAGGGGAGGTCGGATGTCCGTGGCCGTCGCCCACCGGGAACGCCGCCGGCAGCAACCACTGGAACTCGGCCGGTTGCTGCAGTACGGCCTGGCCATGGTGTCCCTCGGCGGCGGCCTCATCCATCTCTCCGCCGCCGGCGATCACAGCTCGCAAGCGTTGGAGGCCGGGCTGTTTGTCGGCGCGGCCGCCACTCAGATCGTTTGGGCCGGGCTCGTGCTGCGGAGCCGCAACCGGTTGCTCCTCGGTGCGGGCGCCAACCTCAGCCTCGTGCTGATCGCGTGCTGGACCCTGACCCGCACGACGGGTCTCTCGCTCCTCGGTGGGGCCGTCGAACCCATCGGTTTCAAAGACGGCATCGCCGTACTGCTCGAGGTTGCCGTACTGGTCGGCGTAGCCCTCCTCGCCTTGCTGCCCGCCGAGGGCCGGGCGCTTCTCGTCCCGGCCGGGCGGTACGCCGGCGGGGCCTCGTTCCTGGCCGTCGCCGCCCTGACCGTGACTGCCCTCGTCTTCGCCCCCGCCCACCCCGGCGGCGGGCACGCCGGCGCCGAGGAGGCGTCAGGGCACCATGGGGAGGCCAACGGAGAACTTGCCGCCGCCGGCCATAGCGGCGACGAGGCTCACGCCGAGGTAGCCGGAGCGCACGCCGCCGGGGAGGACACCCACGGGGTTGCGGGAGCCGCCCACACCGACGCCGCCGGTGCGGCGGCACATCCCGCGGACGGGCACGCGGCGGGTGCGGTCGGTCACGGCGCTGATGCGGCGAGCGGTATGGATATGGCCGCCCACGGCGGGCACGGCGCCCCGTCGTCGAACCTCGTTGCCGCCGCCGGCACTTCCTCCGAAGGACACGCCGGCCACGGCGGCAGCGCAAATGGAAGTTCGGCTTCGCCCGCCGACCATTCCGCCCACGGCGGCGAACCCGCCGGATCGGGCACCGAGATCGATCACTCCGCTCACGGGGCGGATCCCGCGTCGGGCGACGCCCAGACCGACCACTCGGCCCACGGTTCGGAGCCGAGTGACCCTCAGGAGCCCGCCCAGGCCGACCACGACCACGGCGCCTCCGCCCCCGAGGGCACAGGCGACGAAGAGGGTGAGAGCGACGGTGGCGATGAGGAGGAGGAAGACTCAGGCGGTGCGCTCGGAGCGCTCAGAGCCTTCATCGAGGAGATGCGGGCCCGCCGATTCTCCGAGCAGACCCAGACCAGCGGGAGCTGACGTCTCTCGTCGACGCATGGGCGGGCCCGCCGGCCCGGGGCGGAGCGTAAATCCACGACATATTGTAGTTGCGAATCGCCCGGGCTGGGCGGAGTCGGCGCGGCCCCTCAAGGGTTCTGGCCCGCTTGCGCAGTCGAACGGCTCCTCAAGCGCTGAGCGGAGCTGACGACGCCGGTGTTCAGCCCGAACGGTCGAAGGCGCCCAGCCACCAGGTCCCCCACCCCGCGAGGGCGAGGCCCACGAAGAGATACAGCTCGTTGTGCCCGACCCCACCCCGGGTGGGGTAGCCTTATGGTCATGAAGGACTCGCACCAGCGCAACGTGCTCAATCGCCTGAAGACTGCCCGGGGGCACCTCGACGGGATCATCCGCATGGTCGAAGAGGACACCTACTGCCCTGAGCTCATGAAGCAGCTCTCCGCCGTCCAGGGATCGCTCGAGCGGGCCAGCCGCCTCGTGCTCCGCAACCACCTCGAGACCTGCGTCGCCGCCGCCATGCAGGCCGGGCGGATCGAAGAGATCGTCGACGAGCTCATGGAGGCGCTGCGCTATGACCGCATCGCTACGGGGCCGGGCGGCGCAGAACTCGCCCCCACCGGGGAAGCGGGAACGCAATGAGCCGCGCCGCCCACGACGTGCGGGCCGGCGGGGCTCCTCGGTTCGACCCGGGGTTACACTGATCCTCGATGAGGCGGACCTTGGTCGTTGCGCTGGTGATCGTCGTGGTGCTGACCGGTCTTCCGATCCTCATGGGCATGGGTGGTATGGCGTTCTGCGCTGAGTGCGGGCCTGGTCTGATCGGACCCATGCTGTGCCTGGCGGCCCTCGCCGCCATCGGCTTCGCTCTCCCGCGGCTGCTGGCGACGCGTGCGGGCACCGACCCGGGCCGCGCCATGCGGTCGCTATTGCTGGCATCACTCCTCGAACGACCACCGCAGCCGGCCAACGCCTGATCGCGGCGCGCCCTCGTGGCGCCCGTTTTCGCGCCCACGGTCCGGTGGGGTCGTTGCTTCGTCTCGAGGAGGTCGTTCATCCATGTCGTCGTCTGTTAACGCTGTGATGCTTGTTTCGGCGGTCAGGCCATGAGCCTGTGGGCCGTGTTCGTGACCGGCCTATTGGCCGGCGGCGCGTCCTGCGCCACCGTGCAGGGCGGGCTGCTGGCCGGCGCCGTCGCCCG
>CAZCVW010000150.1:4432-7832 GCA_964502185.1 uncultured Burkholderiales bacterium | reverse complement strand
GCGCGCTGCCCGGCGGCGGCCGGATCACCTACGAGCCGGGCGGTCAGCTGGAGCTCTCCAGCCTGCCCGAGCCCGGCCCGTCCGCCGCCTGCAGCCGGGCCGCCCGGGACATCGCGGTCCTCGACCAGGCGCTCGCGGCCCGGGGCATCACCCTGGCCGGCATCGGGATGGACCCCCTCCGGCGTCCCCAGCGGGTGCTCGACAGCCCCCGCTACGCGGCCATGGAGACATTCTTCGACGAGTTGGGCCGGGCCGGGCGCACCATGATGTGCTCGACCGCATCGGTGCAGGTCAACGTCGATTTCGGGCCGGAGCCGGCCGCCACCTGGCACCTGGCCCACGCCGTCGGCGCCACGCTGGCCGCCGCCTTCGCCAACTCACCGTTGCAGGGCGGCGCGCCGAGTGGCTGGCGCTCCACCCGGCTGGCCAACTGGTGGGCCATCGACCCCGGCCGGACCCGGGCGGTCACCGGCGACGACCCGGTGGAGGCCTATACCGACTACGTGCTGTCCGCCCGGGTCATGCTCGTGCGCCACGGCGCCGAGGACTTCGAAGCGGTGCTGGCCCCCCTGACGTTCGGGCAGTGGATCGCCGGGGGCCATTGCGGCACCTGGCCCGCCACCGACGACCTCGAGTACCACCTCACCACCCTCTTTCCCCCGGTGCGGCCCCGGGGCTTCCTCGAGCTACGCATGATCGACTCCCTCCCCGAACCGTGGTGGAGGGTGCCGGTGGCGCTCGCCGCCACCCTGCTCGGCGGCGACCCGGAGGTGGCCGTCGAGGCGGCGCGGGCGGTTGCCCCCGTGGCGGGCTGGTGGCGCCACGCCGCCCGGCACGCCCTCTCCGACCCCTCCCTCCAGCAGGCCGCCGACGCCTGCTTCGCCATCGTGGCCGCCGCCCTGGCCTCAGGTCCCGACGCGGACCTGGTCCCCGTCGTGAGCGCCTACCGTGATCGGTACGTGACGCCGGGCCGATGCCCGGCCGACGACCGCCTCGGAGCCTGGAGCCGGCTCGGCGCCGACCATCGCCTCGGGGGACACCCCCGGGCCCCCGGGCTGGAGGTAGCCCCCAACTGATGTTGAAAGAAGTCTTGGCCGGTGAGCTGGAGGTCGCCCGGCGCCGCTCGCTCGACCTGCTGGCTCCACTCTCGGACGAGGACCAACTGGCCCAGCATTCGCCCCTCATGTCGCCGCTCGTATGGGACCTGGCCCACGTCGGCCACTACGAGGAGCTCTGGCTGCTCAGGGCCGTCGCCCGCGCCCAGCCGACGAACCCCTATCACGACGACGTCTACGACGCCTTCCGGCACGCCCGGAAGGACCGCAGCCGCCTGTCCATCCTCGGCCCGAGCGAGGCCCGGGCCCACATCGCCACCGTGCGGGGGCGGGTGCTCGACGTGCTCGACAAGGTGGAGCTCGACCCGGCCGAGCGGCTGCTGCACCAAGGGTTCGTCTACGGCATGGTCGTCCAGCACGAACACCAGCACGACGAGACCATGCTGGCCACGCTCCAGTTGATGGACCGGCCCTACGCTGCGTTGACTGGGCTGGCCGGGAACCCCACGCCGGCACCGCCCGCCGGGCGCCCCATCACGGAGCCCGAGGTCTTCGTGGCGGGCGGGCCGTTTGTGATGGGCACGGACGACGAGCCGTGGGCCTACGACAACGAACGGCCCGCCCATGTCGTCGACGTGGCGCCCTTCTCCATCGACACCACCCCGGTGACCAACGCCGGGTACGCCGCCTTCATCGAGGCCGGTGGCTACGACGAACCCCGCTTCTGGTCGGAGGCCGGCTGGGCCTGGCGCCAGGAGGCGGGGCTCGAGGCGCCCGAGTTCTGGCGGCGGGAGGGCGCCGGCGACTGGTCGGTGCTGCGCTACGGCACCCGGCTGCCCCTGCCGGCGACGGAGCCCGTCCAGCACGTCTGCTGGTACGAGGCCGACGCCTACGCCCGTTTTGTGGGCAAGCGCCTGCCGACCGAGGCCGAGTGGGAGAAGGCGGCGTCGTGGACCCCCGGCCGGGCTGCGGTCACGACAGAAGGGGGCAAGCGCCGCTTCCCCTGGGGCGACACCGCCTCGTCCGACCTGCATGGTCCGTGCGCCACCCCCGCCAATCTCGGTCAGGGCAATCTCGCTCCGCGTTGGTTCGGGCCCGCTCCGGTGGGGGCGTTCCCCGAAGGTACGAGCGCCTACGGCGTCGAGCAGATGCTCGGAGACGTGTGGGAATGGACTTCCTCTGACTTCGCGCCGTACCCCGGTTTCTCCTGGTTCCCCTACAAGGAGTACTCAGACGTGTTCTATGGATCCGCCTACAAGGTCCTGCGGGGGGGCTCGTGGGCGACCCACCCGCTGGCCGTGCGGACGACGTTCCGCAACTGGGACTACCCAATTCGCCGCCAGATATTCGCCGGCTTCCGGTGCGCCCGCGATGTCTGACATCACGATCGACGTCGCCCTCGACCCCGGCGAGCTCGTGGCCGCCTTCCGGGCCGACGTGGCCGCCGGGCTGTCGGCCACTCCCAAGGAACTGGCCTCCAAGTGGTTCTACGACGAAGAGGGCTCCGCCCTGTTCGAGGCCATCACCCACCTGCCCGAGTACTACCCGACCCGTCGGGAGCGGGCCATCCTCACCCAGCGGGCGGGGGAAGTGGCCGAGATGAGCGGCGCGGACACCCTGATCGAACTCGGCTCCGGGACGTCGGAAAAGACCCGGCTCCTGCTCGATGCCCTCTCGCAGCTGGGCGCACTCCGCCGCTTCATCCCCTTCGACGTGGACGAGACCACCCTTCGCTCGGCGGCGGTCTCAGTGGCCGACCAGTACCCCGGCACCGAGGTCCACGCGGTGGTGGGCGACTTCGAGCGCCACCTCGACCTGCTGCCGAGGGGCGGGCGGCGCCTCGTCGCCTTCCTCGGCTCCACCATCGGCAACCTCACCCCTGAGCGCCGCAGCGCCTTCCTGGGACAGGTGGCAGCCGGGCTCGAAGCGGGCGACTCCTTCCTGCTCGGCACCGACCTGGTCAAGGACACCGCCCGGCTCGAGGCCGCCTACGACGACTCGGCTGGCGTGACGGCCGCCTTCAACCGCAACCTGCTTCACCGGCTCAACCGGGAGCTCGACGCCGACTTCGAACCGGCCCGCTTCCAACACGTGGCCCGCTTCGACACCGAACGGGAATGGATCGAGATGATCCTGCGCTCCGATCGCCAGCAGACGGTGACGATCGGCGAACTGGGACTCACGGTGGCCTTCGAGGCCGGCGAGGAGCTGCGGACGGAGATCTCGGCCAAATTCCGGCCGGAGGTCATCGACGGCGAACTGACCGCGGCCGGCTTGCAGCTCAGGCATCTGTGGACCGACCCCGGGGGCGATTTCGCCCTCTCGCTGGCCGTGCCCAAGTAGCC
>CAZCVW010000150.1:0-4332 GCA_964502185.1 uncultured Burkholderiales bacterium | reverse complement strand
CGGCCACCGGCGACGCCACCTTGACCGACGTCATCTCGGGCTACGAGAAGCAGGGGTTCACGGGCCAGTTCGGCGCCCGGCCCGGGAAGCAGATCCAGTGCTTCACGTGCCGCGAGGCGTTCCCCGCCGGGGAGGCCGCTTTCGAGGCCCTCTCCCGGCTCGAAGGAGCCTCCGACCCGGCCGACATGGCCGCCGTGGGCGCCGTGGTCTGCCCGCGCTGTGGCGCCCGGGGAACGATCGTGCTGAAGTACGGGCCCGACTCGACCCCGGAGGAGGCGGACGCCCTGCTCGTGCTGGAGAACCACCGCGGGGCCTCCGGGGTCCAGCCCGGTGCCGCTTCCTGAACCGGCTGGATAACCGACTGGCTGACCGGTTGCGGGACGGGCTGGTCGCCGGGGCCGTCGCCGGGGTGCTGTCGGGCGCGCCGTCCACGTTGCACGCGCTGGTCACCGGGGGCGACGTCCTCGAAGCCAGCCGGGCGGCGGGCACGCTTCTCGATTCTGACGAGAACTGGTCTGACGAGAGCTCCAACGGGCCCCGTCTGCTGGCCGCGGCCGCCGTCGGCCACACCGCCCTGTCGCTCGGCTGGGGCACCGCTCTGGCCCTGGCCCTGCCGCGGCGCCACACGGTGATGTGGGGCGCGCTCGCCGGCCTCGGCGTCGCGGCCTTGGATCTCGGCGTCGGCGCTCGCCGTTTCCCCCGGATCCGGGCGTTGCCCCTCGGTCCCCAGGTCGCCGACCACGTCGCCTTCGGCGCCGTCGCCGGTGCCGTGCTGTCGGCCCGGCGCTGACGGCGGTACGGTCGGTCCAGGATGAGCACCGACGGCCATGACGATGCCCATGACGGCGGGGACGGTCATGGCGATCATGAGCACAGTCACAGCGCCGGGCCGCTCGGACGGCTGAGGGCCCGGCTCATCCCCCACCGCCACGAGGCCTCGGCCTCCATCGACTCGGCGCTGGAGGGCAGCGCCAAGGGCATCCGGGCCTTGTGGATCTCGTTGCTGGGGCTCGGGGTCACGGCCGCCGCGCAACTCGTCGTCGCCCTGGCCACCGGCTCGGTGGCGCTGCTCAACGACACGTTCCACAACTTCGCCGACGCGCTCACCGCCCTGCCGCTGTGGCTGGCCTTCTCGATCGGACGGCGGCCGGCCGACGCCCGTCACCCCTACGGTTACGGGCGGGCCGAGGACCTGGCCGGTGTCGTCGTGGTGATCATGATCGCCGCCTCGGCCGCCATCGCCGCCTACGCGGCGATCAGGGCGCTGATCGACCCGGACCCCGTCCGGCACCTCCCGGCGGTGATCGTCGCCTCCGTCGTCGGCTTCGCCGGCAACGAAGCGGTGGCCCGCTACCGCATCCGGGTCGGCCAGGAGATCGGCTCGGCCGCGCTGGTGGCCGACGGGCTCCACGCCCGGACCGACGGCTTCTCGTCGCTCGGTGTGCTCGCCGGCGCCCTCGGCGTCGCCGCCGGCTTCGAGCGGGCCGACGCCGTCGCCGGGCTCGGCATCGCCGTGATGATCCTCCTCGTGCTCCGGGAGGCGGCGGCCAGCGTGCTGTCCCGGCTCATGGACGCCGTCGACCCCGAGCTGGCCGAGCAGGCGAGGGCGGCGGCCACCGGTGCGGAGGGCGTCGAGCGCGTGGGCGAGCTGCGGGTCCGCTGGATCGGGCACCGCCTCCACGCCGAGGTCGAGGTGGTGGTCGACGCCGACTGCTCGCTGGTCCGGGCCCACGCCGTGGCCGAGGCGGCCCGGCACCGCCTGCTCCACGAGGTTCCCCGTCTTTCATCGGCCATCGTGCATGCCGACCCGTGCGACCACCACGGGGTTGACCACCACGCCGACGTTCGCCACCACGGCGCTGGGTAGACCGTTCCTCACGGGTTGACTGGGCTCACGGGTTGACTGGGCTCACGGGTTGACTGGGGGCCGGTTCAGGGCGGCGGCGATGGCGGCCGCCAGCTCGCTCTGCTCCAATTCCTCCAGCGGCAGGGGCAGGGCGATCGACCAGTTGGGCCGCTCGTCGACCGTCCCCGGCATGTTGGGGCGCTCCTCCATCACGGCGGCGTCCTCCAGGGTGGCGGTGAGGATCACCGACGGCGCCTCCGACAGCACGGCGTAGGTGGCGGCCACGACCTCGGCCGGCGGCTCGTCGCCCCGGGCCCGGATCCAGTTGGCCAGCCGGTTGCGGATCTCGGCCACGCCTTCCTCGTTGGGGTCGAGACCGAGTTCGCGCTGCTCCTGGGTGTCGGAGCCCGTCCACAGACCGGCCACCGTGGGCAGGTCGTGGGTGGTGACCGCGGCGAGCGCCTTGCGGGGAAACTCCTGCGGCGGACGGGGCTCGAACCACAGCAGCCGGTAGGACAGGATGTCGCGCTCCGACAGTTCGTGGCGCATGAAGTCCTCGACGGTGCCGAGATCTTCCCCGACGACGTAGGCGCCCGCCCGGTGGCTCTCCAGGGCGAGGATGTCGAGCAGTTCGTCGTGGCGGTAGTACACGTAGGCGCCGTCGGCCGGCCCGGCCCCCACCGGAATCCAGAACAGGCGGAAGAGGCCCATGACGTGGTCGAAGCGCAGGCCCCCGGCGCCCCGGAACCCGCCCCGGAGAATCCGGATGAAGGGCTCGTAGCCGCTCATCCGCAGGCGCCACGGGTCGAAGGGCGGCAGGCCCCAGTCCTGGCCCTTGCGGTTGAAGTCGTCGGGCGGCGCCCCCACCCGCATGGCGAGCGCCAGGGTGTCCTGCCAGAGCCAGGCGTCGGCCCCGGCCGGGTCGGTGCCGATGGCCAGGTCCTGCATGAGGTCGATCCCCTGGCCCGCCTCGACCAGCTGGCGCTCGGTGCACCACTGCAGCCACTGGTGGAACGCAACCCGGGCGGCGTGGTCAAGGGCGAAGCGGGCGACGGCCTGCGAGTCGGGCTGGCGGTACTCGGCCGGCCAGGTCGTCCAGACCCCTTCCAGATGCTCGGAGAGGGCGCAGTGGGTGGCGAAGCCGGCCAGCGCGTCGCCTCCCTCTTCCCGGAAGCGGTCGAAGGCGGGGTCGCCCCCCGACGCGTTGAACCGTTCCCAGATCGCTTCCAGGGCGGTCGACTTGAGCTTCCACACCCGGTCGCGGTCGATGATGCGCTCGCCGTTGAGCGCCCGGCCGGCGGCGGCGAGGTCGTCGAGCCAGCGCTCAGCCGGAAAGGGGCCGGCCGAGCGCGCCCCGGGGATGTCCTCCACCCGCAGGTAGATCGGATTCCGGAAGCAGCGGCTCGACGGGTAGTAGGGGCTGGCCTGCTGGGAGCCCGGAATGGTGGCGTGTAAGGGATTGAGGAGCGTCATGCCCGCCCCCTGCGCCTTTGACCAGTTGGCCAGCCGGCGCAGGTCGGCGAGGTCACCCATCCCCCAGCTCTGCGTGGAACGGGTGGCGTAGAGCTGAGCGGCCCAGCCCCAGGTGCACAGGTCGGCGGGCAGGTGGCAGCGCCCGGGCGAGATCACCACCAGCCGGGAGCGGCCGCCGCCGTCCTGGAAGGCGTCGGCGTGCTCCAGGCGGTGGTAGCCGAAGGGCAGGTCGGGGGGCAGCGACCCTTCCAGGGCCAGGCTGGCGCCGTCCTCGGTCCGCAGCGTCCAGCGCCCGGGCTCGAGAGCCCGGGGGTCACCTTGCCGCAGCACCCACACCGGGTCGTCGTCGCCGAGGCCCGGAGGCTCGGCTCGGCGGCCCGCCGGCGTCTCCGGGCCCGGCACCCTCGATCCTGGCTGCATCGCCTCGAGGATCGCGGCGATGGTCGACTCGGGGACCTCGCGCCACTGGCCTGACATGTCGTGGTAGCCCGGGGCGATGCCCCAGGTTCGGGGGTCGATGTCCATGAGGCGCCTCTACCCCCGGGGCGGATCCGGAAGCAACACGTGCGGGTTGAGGATTCCGGCGGGGTCGAACGCCCTCTTGATGGCCCGAAACGTAGCGATCTCGGCCGGCGTGCGGTTGAGGTGGAGCCAGGGCCGCTTGGCCCAGCCGATGCCGTGCTCGGCCGAGATGCTGCCGCCGAGCGATCCGACGAGGGTGAGAACGGCGTCCTCCACCGCTTCAGCCATACTCGTCGGCCGGCCGGTGCCGGCGGCGCCCAGCACGTTCACGTGGAGGTTGCCGTCGGCGGCGTGGCCGAACAGCACACAGCGGGCGCCGGGACACACGGCGCTCACCACCTCGCGCACCCGGGGCACGAAGCCGGCCAGTTCACCGAAGGGGAGCGACACGTCGAGCTTGACGGGCACGCCGGCGGCGGAGACCGCCTCGGTGTGCGCCTCCCGGTAGCGCCACAGGCGGGCCCGGGCGGCCGGGTCGGAGTCGACGGCCC
>CAZCVW010000149.1:0-7898 GCA_964502185.1 uncultured Burkholderiales bacterium | reverse complement strand
GGCCTGGCCCGGGCCTCAGCGGTGCCGGCCCACGTGATCTTCCCCGACGCCACGCTGGCCGCCGTGGCCGAGGCGCAGCCCCGCACCCGCGACGCGCTGCTCACCGTGCCCGGCCTCGGCCCGATCAAGGTCGAGCGCTACGGCGAAGCGCTCCTCGATCTCGTCAGCCGCCACGCCTCATAGGCCGGGCCAGGGCGGCGGCGACGACACCGACGACCCAGTCGGCGGCCAGGGCCAACAGGGCCGTGAGCGCGGCGCCCACCACCAGGATGCGGTCGCGCTGGACGCTCAGCCCAATCTGGATGATCTCGCCGAGTCCGCCGGCGCCCACGAAGCTGGCCAGGGCGGCCGTGCCCACGTTGACCACCGCCGCGGTGCGGATGCCCGCCACAATGACGGGCGCGGCCAGCGGTAGCTCCACCCGGAGCAGCACCTGCGGCGGGCTCATCCCCATGCCCCGGGCCGCCTCGGTGACGGCGGCGTCCACGCCGGCCAGGCCGGCCAACGTGTTCCGGAGCACCGGGAGCAGCGAGTAGACGAAGAGGGCGATAACCGCCGTGCGGAACCCGAGCCCGGTCACGGTGAAGGTCAGGGCGAGCACGGCGACGGTGGGCACCGTCTGGCCGAGATTGGCGATGAGCAGGGCGAGCGGACGGGCCCGCCGGCCCCACCGGCGGCTGACGGCGATGCCGGCCGGCAGGGCGACCAGCACCGCCAAGGCGGTGGACACCGCGCTCAGCCGGACATGCTGGGCGGTCAGCTCCCTCAGGTTGTCGCCGGCCAGGACCCTCGCCTCCGCGGCGTCGGCGTCCGGCCCGGTGGCCCAGGCGACGACGGCCGTGGCCGCCGCGGCCAGGACCATGGGCGTGATGCACAGTCGCAGCCAGGGGCGGGACTTCACGCTGGCCCGTTCACTCTGGCCCGTCCTCGCCCCGGCGCAGCGTGGCCCGGAGCGACTCGAACGTGACGACGCCCAGCATCCGACCGTCCCGCTCCACCACCACCTCCCCGGCGTCGTGGGCCAGCAGCGCGTCGAGGGCTGCGGCCAGGGTCGCTCCGGCCGGCACGGTCGGCGCTGCCCCCGGGTCGCGGGCCGAGGTATCGGGCTGGCCGCCCGGAAGGACCAGGCCCTCCTCCACGGCGGCGACCTCGAGGCGTTTCAGCGTCCGGCCCGCGCCCACGAATCCGGCCACGAAGGCCGATGCCGGGCGGGCCAGGAGCTCGGCGGGCGAGGCGTACTGGGCCAGCACCCCGCCTTCGGCCAGTACGGCGATGCGGTCGCCGAGGCGCAACGCCTCGTCGATGTCGTGGGTGACGAAGACCACGGTCTTTCCGAGCTCGCCCTGCAGGCGGATGAACTCCTCCTGCAGGCGGGCCCGGGTGACGGGGTCGACCGCGCCGAACGGCTCGTCCATGAGGAGGATGGGCGGGTCGGCGGCCAGGGCCCGGGCCACGCCCACCCGCTGGCGCTGGCCACCGGAGAGCTCGTCGGGACGGCGGGCCCGGAAGGCCGCGGGCGGGAGACCGACGAGGTCGAGCAACTCGTCGACCCGGGCCGCCGTCCGGGCGCGGTCCCAGCCGAGCAGGCGGGGGACGGTGGCCACGTTGTCGGCCACGCTCAGGTGCGGGAACAGACCGGTGGCCTGGATCACGTAGCCGATCCCCCGGCGCAGCTCCACCGGGTCGGTGGCGGCCACGTCCCGCCCCTCGACCAGCACGCGCCCGGCGGTCGGCTCGACGAGGCGGTTCACCATCTTGAGGGTGGTGGTCTTGCCGCACCCGGACGGGCCCACCAGCACGCACGTCTCGCCCGCCGCCACCTCCAGGCAGAGCCCCGCCACGGCCGGCGGCCCCGACCCGTAGCGCTTGGTGACCTCCTCGAGCCTGATCACGTCGACCCAGGGCACCGGGGTCCCGGCGACAGTCGCCGCGACAGTCGCCGGCGCAACCTGCGCTCCAGCAGCCCCAGTCCCCCGTCGAAGGCGAAGGCGAGCGCCACGATGACGGCGGTCCCGGCCAGGATCCGGTCGTGGTCACCGGCCCGCAGGCCGTCGAAGATGGAACCTCCCAACCCACCCGCCGCCACCAGGGCGCCAACCGTGGCGATGCCGACGGCGGTGACAGCGGCCACCCGCACGCCGGACACCACCAGCGGCAGCGCCAGCGGTAGCCGCACCCGGCGCAGCGACTGGGCCTCGGTCATGCCCATGCCCCGGGCCGCCTCGATCACGTCGAGGGGTACCCCGGACAAGCCGACGACGGTGTTCCGCAGGACCGGCAGCAAGGAGTACACGGCCAGGGCGGCGACCGCCGGCGGCCGGCCCAGACCGAGGGGCGCCACCAGGAGGCCGAACAGGGCCAGGCTCGGAACGGTGAACAGGACCCCGGCGGCACCGATGGCCGCGGCCGACAGGCGGGGCCGCCGGGCGACGACCACCCCGAGGGCGACCGCCACCGGAACGGCGAGGGCCAGGGCGGTGAGCACCAGACCGACATGCTCGCCCGTCTGGCGCCATAGCTCGCTCTGATGGTCGACGAGGAAGCGCCAGACGTTCATTTTCTGCCAGGCTACCGGCGTGCGAAACATGAGGTTGGTGCTCATCCCGGTGCTGGCGTTGGCGCTGAGCGCTTCGGCCTGCGGGTCCGACGACGATGAGCCGTCGGCGGCGGGCGGTCAGCCCGAACACGAGGGCAAGGCCGGCATCGTCATCGGTTCGAAGCTCGACACGGAAGCCAAGCTCCTCGGCGAGATGATGGCCCAGGTGCTCGAGGCGAAGGGCTACGACGTTGGCCGGAAGATCCCGACGGGGCCCACCGACATCACCCGTAAGGCGCTCCTGGAGAAGGAGATCGACGCCTACTGGGAGTTCACCGGCACCGGGCTCAGCCTGCTCGACCAGCCGCCCGTCGGTGACCCGAAGGCAGCCTACGAGAACGTGAAGGAGCTCGACGCCGCCAACGGCGTGACGTGGCTCCCCGCCGCGGCCATGAACGACACCTACGCCCTCGCCGTGAAGGACCAGGGCGGACCGGTCACCGCCCCTTCGCTCAGCGAACTCGCCGCCGAGCTGAGGGAGAAGCCGGACACGCGGCTCTGCGTCGACCCGGAGGGCGGCTTCCGGGCCGACGTGCTGCCGGTGCTCAAGGACAGTTACGGCCTCGTCTTCTCCGACGAGCGCCAGCTTGGCAACGAACTGATCCCACCGGCGGTGGCGGCCAACCAGTGCCAGGTCGGCGTCGTGTACTCCACCTCCGCCCTCATCGTGAAGAACGGCCTGCGGGTGCTCACCGACGACAAATCGGCCTTTTCGGCCTACACCCCGGCGCCCACCGTGCGGACGGAGCGCCTCGGGCGCTGGCCCACGCTCGGCGACGATCTCGCCGCGCTGACGGCCGCCCTCGACACGCCGACCATCACCAAGCTCAACGCCAAGGTCGACATCGACGGGGCTGAGGTGGCCGATGTGGCCAAGGAGTTCCTGACCGAACGGTCCCTTCTCGACTGAACCTACGGTCCCTTTTCGGGTGAACCTCCTGGCCGAGGCCAGAAGCCGTTTGACACGACCCGGAGCCAGGGCAAAGGATGGCGGAAGAGCGAGGAGGTCGTCATGAGCTTGGCCCGAGGAAACCACCGGGTGCCCACCTCCGACGAGAGCTGGCCCTACCCCGACATCGAAGGGGAGCTCCCCGCCGACGACGAACCGGACCTCGACGCCCTCGAGCTACGGGCTGATCCGCGGGCCTACGCCGACCTCACCCCGGGCGAGCGCGAGGTGCTCTTCCTCCGGTTCGGGATGGCGGACGGCACCGCCTGGTCGATGAAGGAGATCGGCCACAGCCTCCACCTCACCCACGCCGAAACCCGCGACGTCCTCGGCCGAGGGATAGACAAGGTGCGCCACCGCCTGGTGCCGTAGCCCTACCATCAAGCGGGTTGATTCCCCCCGCCGTCTTCGTCCCGCCGCTCGCAGGCGCCCCACAGCCCCCGGTTGGCGGCGCGCGCCGAAAGCTCCACGTCGAGCAGATGCCGTGCGCCGTCCCCGTTGGGCGGTATCACCAGAAGCCGGCCGTAGCCCTCGGCCAGCAACCGGTCGTTGAAGCGGCGGCCTCCGAGTTCGACGAAGGCGAGCAGGCGGCCGTAGCGGTCCCGCCGGACCCGGTCGAAACGCAGGCGCACCGTCCGCCCGAGCAGGGCCTTCTCGGTGAAAGCGCTGGCTTCGGGGCCGAAGCACTCGACGGGCCGGTCCGGGTGGACCGTCTCGGGAGTATCCACGCCGAGCAGGCGGACCGTTTCCCGCCGGCCGGCCCAGGCCACCTCGACGGTGTCGCCGTCGAAGACCGAGACCACGACGGCGGGAGCGGTTCCGGATTGGCGCGCCAGCCCCAGCCGCCAACCCCCGAGCGAGGCGGCGGCCAGAACAGCCACGAGCACCGCGACCCGGGGGCGAACCACGGTGCAGGAGCGTACAACTAGGTGCGGCGCCCGGGGCTGGCCCTACGGGTCACGGTGATGCTGGTGGCGGCGCTGCTGGCCGGGACGGCGGTGCTCGCCTTCTCCAGCCGCGGCGACCTCGAGGGGGCCCGGCGCGACGTCGACAGCGCCTGGAGCGCGCTGCGCGGCGCCCTCGACGACCGGTACCAGGCTCTGGCCGCGGCCGGTGACGCGGTGGAGCACCGGTTGGGGGCCGAGGGGGCGCTCATGTCCGACCTCGACGAAGCCCTGGCGGCGTGGCTGGCGGCCGGTGGTTCCCGGGAACGGCAGGTGGCGGCGGCCAACCGGCTCGAGGGGCTCGCCACCCGGCTGGCCGGCAGCGCCTCGGCCACGCCCCGGTTGCGCTCGTCGGCCGAGGTCGGCAACGCGCTGGCCGCCGTGGCCGCCGTCGACAGCGAGACCTTCCGCACCGCCTACAACGCGGCCGTCGCCCACTACGAGCAGGTCCGCGGCGGCTTCCCCCGCCGCCTCGTGGCGGGTGCCCTGGGCTTCGACGCCCTCCGGACTCTCGAAACTTCCGCCTGAGCGTCCTATACGGTTTCGCCCCATGAAACTTCTGGTGACGGGCGGCGCGGGATACATCGGCAGCGTGGTGGCCAACCAGCTGCTCGGGGCGGGCCATGAGGTGACCGTGGCCGACAACCTCTCGAAGGGCCACGACTGGGCCGTGCCGCCCGGCGCCGAGTTCGTCGAGGTCGACCTCCTCGACGCCGACCGCCTGGGCGGGGTCGTCGCCCGCGGCTTCGACGGCGTCGTGCACTTCGCCGCCCTGTCGCTGGTGGGCGAGTCGGTGGCCGAGCCCGTCCGCTACTTCCGCACGAACGTGGGCGGCACGATGAACCTCCTCGACGCCATGCGGGCGGCCGAGGTGCGCCGGCTGGTGTTCTCGTCCACCGCCGCCTGCTACGGGGAGCCCGACGAGGTGCCCATCGTGGAGACGGCCGCCACCGTGCCGACCAACCCGTACGGGGCGACGAAGCTGGCCGTCGACACCGCCATCGGCTTCGAGTGCGCCGCCCACGGGCTCGGCGCCATCAGCCTCCGCTACTTCAACGTGGCCGGCGCGTCCGGCGAGTACGGCGAACTGCACGACCCGGAGACGCACCTGATCCCGCTCGTGCTGCGGGCCGCGGCCGGCCTCCGGGACTCGATCGGGATCTACGGCACCGACTACCCCACTCCCGACGGCACCGCCATCCGCGACTACATCCACGTCGAGGACCTGGCCCGGGCCCATCTCCTGGCCCTCGACGCCTGTTCCCCCGGTGCGCAGGGGATCTACAACCTCGGCAACGGCCAGGGCTTCTCAGTGCGCGAGGTCGTCGAGACGGCCCGGGCGGTGACGGGCCGGGACATCAAGGCGGTGGAGACGCAGCGCCGGGCCGGCGACCCCGCCGTGCTCGTGGCCTCCAGCCAGAAGATTCAGAACGAGCTGGGATGGGTGCCCGAGAAGCCCGGCCTCGACCAGATGATCGCCGACGCCTGGGACTGGACGCAGCGCAACCTCCGCCGCCACTAGGGACAGCGGTATTCCGTACGCGCCGAAGCGGCGATGAGGGCCAGTTGTGTCATCGCGCCTCAAATTAGGCGCGCCGGGCGCCGCGGGGGTGGACCGCCGGGCGGTTAGCTGACGCCGATCAGGTCGACGACGAAGACGAGGGTCTCGTTGGGCTTGATCGCCCCGCCCGCGCCACGGCTGCCGTAGCCGAGGCTCGGGGGGATCACCAGCCGGCGGCGGCCGCCGACCTTCATTCCCGCCACGCCCTGGTCCCAACCGGCGATGACCCGCCCGCCTCCGAGCGGGAAGCGGAAGGTCTCACCGCGATCCCAGGAGGCGTCGAACTGCGCCCGGGTGCTCCAGGCGTTGCCGGCGTAGTGGACCTCGACGTTGGACCCGGGGGTCGCCTCCGGCCCGTCGCCGACCTCGACATCTTCGATCACGAGTTCAGCCGGCGGCGTCTCGCCGGGCGGTACGTAGACATGGGGTTTTTCGGCTGCCATGAACGGGCACCCTACCCCGGCTGCCCTACCCCGGCTGCCGGCGCCTCTCCCGAGATCGGCCGTCGGCGCCGTCCCCGAAGAGGGGAACGACTTCGGCCAGGCCGCCGTCGGAGCGACCGGACGAGCCCAAACGGCCGGAAGGCCGCCGCGGCGGCGGGAGTGACGTCACCTCGGACGGGCTGGCGAAGCGGTAGCCGCAGGCCGTGCAGGCCCACGGGGGCGGGCACGGCACGCTCCCGACGATGATCAGCTTCCCGACACAGGCCCGCAGGATGTTGGCCGCCGTGGGGTGCCCGTGCACCACGCGCACCGCCGTGCCGCCACAGTCCGGACAGGGCGGCGCCAGCCCGACGCGGCCCGTCCCGGGGACCAGCCGCCACTGCCGGCGGCGCAGGAACCAGCGCCCGCTCCGGACGCCGATCGCCGAGGCGAGAAAGGCGATGGCGATCAGCATCAGGGCGACAACCGTCCAGAGGGCCACGGTATCGGCGGCGAACGACGGCGTGGTCACCAGGGCATCTCCAGGCGGCGTTTCAGCAAGGTCGAGTCAGCAAGGTCGAGTCAGCAAGGTCGAGTCAGCAAGGTCGAGTCAGTCTGTCGATCTGTCCTAATTGTTCGACTTCGACCGCTTCGTCCCCTTCCGGGGATTTGCCAGTTTCGCCCCAGATTCAAGGATTCAAGGGTTCAAGGATTCCACCAGAGTGTGGCCAGGTGTCGCGGCCCGGCGAAGAAGCTCTCGTCGAGCTGCTCGGCCACCTCGGCGTCGCGCTCGGGCGGCAGGCACAGACGTCGCCGGGCGAAGGCGACCAGCTCGATGCGGGGGACACCACCCCAGCGGCTCCCCGCCTCCCAGAGCTCGATCGACGCCCTGATCCCTATCTCCTCCAGGACGGCCAGGGCATCACCGGCCGACGGGGCGGACGGGCGCTCCAGGCGATGGAAATGCCGCCACAACTCGTTGAGGGTGGCTTGCGGATGCTCGGCGGTGAGTTCCAGCACGACCCGGCGCCGGGCCCGGGCGGTGAGCGCCTCGAGGAACGGGGCCAGTTCGCCGACGTTGTAGGCCACGTGGTGGCAGACGACGACGTCGGACGCGGGCACCCGGCCGACGACGTCGGGCCAGTTGCCCTCCACCTCGGCGTGGCCCACCCCGATCCGCTCGGCCAACCCGGCGAACTCCTCGAGCATGGCCGGGCTCTGGTCGACGCCGGTGATCGTGGCGGCGGGCGGGACGAGGGGGAGGCTGGCGGCGCCTCCGCCCACGCCGACGTCGAGCACCGAGCCACCGTCCGGCAGCACCTCGAGCGCCCGCAGGGCCGACGGCGAACGGCTCCGGCCACGCTCACCCTGGGTCTCGGCTCGGGCCGCCACCGCGTCGGCCGCGCTGCGGGCGAACAGGGCGGGC
>CAZCVW010000148.1:0-7932 GCA_964502185.1 uncultured Burkholderiales bacterium | reverse complement strand
GGTCAGGCGACGTTCTCGCCCAGGAAGATCTCCGACACCGAGGCGTCCTCGAAGATCGCCCGGATCGCTTTGGCGATGACGGGGGCGATGGGGAGGACCTCGAGCTTGGGTGTCCGCCGCTCTTCGGCGACGGCCACCGTGTCGGTGACCACGACCTTGCGCAGCGGGGATGCTTCCAGGCGGGCCAGCGCGGGATCGGAGAGGATCCCGTGGGTGGCGACGGCGAGGATCGACGACGCGCCCCGGTCACGGAGGAGCTCGGCGGCGGCGCAGAGCGTGCCGCCGGTGTCGATCATGTCGTCGACGAGCACGCAGGTCCGGCCGGCCACCTCCCCGACAAGCGTCTTCGCCTGGACGACGTTCACCGCTCCGGCGACGTGGCTCTTGTGCACGAACGCCACCTGGGCGCCGAGGTGCTCCGCGTACCGCTGGGCGGTCCGCACCCGGCCGGCGTCGGGGGCGACCACGACGCACTCGCCATCGATGTGGCCGCGGAGGTAGCCCAGGAAGACGGGCATGGCTGTGAGGTGGTCGACCGGCCCGTCGAAGAACCCTTGGATCTGGCCGGTGTGGAGATCGACGGCCACGATGCGGTCGACTCCCGCGGCGGCGAACACGTCGGCGACCAGCTTGGCGCTGATCGGCTCGCGCCCCGTGGCCTTGCGGTCCTGCCGCGAGTAGCCGTAGAGGGGGCACACGGCGGTGATCCGCCGGGCCGACGCCCGCTTGGCGGCGTCGACCATGAGCAACTGCTCCATGATCGAGTCGTTCACCGGGCGGCTGTGGGTCTGGACGATGAACACGTCAGCGCCGCGCACCGACGACTCGAAGCGGCACCCGATCTCGCCACTGGCGAAATCGACCAGGTTCGCCTCGCCGAGCGGCACCCCGAGGAGCGAAGCGAGGCCCCGGGCCAAACCGACATTCGAGCGGCCCGAATAGACCTGCAGGCGTTTCCTCATCAACGGTTTCATTCCGCCACCTCATTCGTGGGCACGCTACGGAGGGACTCGCAAGGCACGGCCAGCACGGCGGCGCTCGTGGCGTGCGCCACCGCCACCGCCACCGAGCCGAGCACCCGTTGCAGCCGATGGTGCGGCCGGACCGCCACGGCCACCAGCGACGCCACGTGACGCTCGGCGTCGTCGACGATGGCCGCCGGCACCGCTGGCGCGTGGAGCAGTTCCCAGTCCACGTCGACGCCGAGGTCGCCGACGAGCCGGGCCGCGGTCCGCTCGAGCAGCTCCTGCGCCGCCTCCGGGGTGGGGAGGCGGCGGAGCTGGCCGGGAACCCACACGGAGACGAGCCGCGGTATCAGCCCGAAACGGCGGCTCCACTCGGCGGCGACGGGCACCAACGCCGCGACGGCGTCGGGGCCGTCGACGCAGACCTCCAGCAGCCCCAGGGACGGGTCGGCCCTGGCGGCCGGACCGACGAGCAGGACCGGCCGGGACGCCTTGCGCAGCACCCCGGCGGCGACACTACCGAGGACGATCGCGGCCAGCGGACCGCGCGCCCGGGTCTCGAGGCACAACAAACCGTCGCCGCCGGCGGCGTCGAGCAGCGCCGCCGCCACGTCGTTGGACTCGACGACCTCGACCCGGACGTCGGTCGCGTCGACCTCCTCGGCGATGCGCTCCAGCTCAAGTTCGTCCTTCTCGTGGCCGAGGCCCGGAGAGGACACGGTGACGATCCGCACCACCGCCCCCGACCGGCGGGCCAGCGCCTCGGCGACACCGAGCGCCGCCGGATGCGGCACGGACAGGTCCAGCGGCACGATGATGCTTTCGTACACGGCCGATCCGATCTTCGCGGGTTCGATGCCGGGTGGTGCGCCGGTTGGGGTCGGCGCACCACCCGGCTGGTCAGCTCTTGCCGATCGGGATCTTCTTCGCCGGCTGTGGCTCGGGCGCCGGTACCCGGACCTCGAGGATGCCGTCCGTGTAGTTGGCTTTGATGTCCGCCTCGGAGACCCCTTCGGGCATTGGCAGCGTCCGGGTGAACGACCCGTAGCGCAGCTCCCGACGCACGTAGCCCTTCTCCTCGGCCTTCTCCTCCTGGCGGCGTTGCGCCTCGATGTGGAGCATGCCGTCGGCGACGGTCAGATCGACGTCCTTCTCCGGGTCGATGCCCGGCAGCTCGGCCCGCACGACGAGCGTCCCGTTCTCGTGGAACTCGTCGACGCGGATGACCTCGGCGGGCATCCATTCACCACTCGCCCGCCACCGGAACGGCAGCATCTTCGTCCACTCGTCGAACATCCGGTCGAACCGGTCGAACCGGTCGAACATGTGCATTGGCTCGGGGTACTTCGCTTCGCGCTTGATCAGTCCAGCCATCGCTTCTCATCTCCTCTGTTCGGTTGCGTCGGAGTTTTCGCCCAGGGCGCTGACCCCAGAAAGAGACGTTCGACGTCTCCACGACGACCCTGTGGGTGCACCTCGACCGGGCCTCCGTGACTGGTCGGCGACACGAGCGACGTGCATCTCGCGTTGTCAGGGCCATTCCACCGTCATGGAGGCCGAGAAGAAAGAGGCGAAGGTCCCGATCCCAGCCAGCCTCGTGGAGCCATGTCACCCAAACGGGAATGATCGACCTTGCCGCGGGAACCCTGCGCTGGAAGCGGCTCCTCACCCGAGGTAGCGCGACTCGATGGCGGCGAGGACGTCTTGGCGCACGCTCTCCAGCTGGGGCTCGAGCGGGCGGCGCCCCTCCACGTCCCGCACGGCGTCGGCGAGGCCGTCGTCGCGGATGACGTGGCGGAGCCACCGGGAGAAGTCTCCGTGGGCGGCGTGGTGGTGCACCACCTGGGCGTCACAGTGCGCCAGCTCGTGGTGGAACTCCTCCACGTTGGCGGCCAGCGCTCCCGTGGGCGTCTGCCAATCGCGGCGGAAGTAGAAGCGGACGTTCCGGCCCAAGCGGGCCCGGGCGTACTTGTGCCAGTGGCGGACGTGGCTGGTCAGCCGCGTCCCCACGTCGAAGACCACGATCTCCCCAGGGGTGGAGGGCCTGACGAGGACGGCTTGGCCGGGTTGCGCCCGGGACACGTTGGCGGCCAGCTCGCTGCTCTCCACTCCGCCCAGCTCAGCGGCGGCGGGAAGAAATGACGTGAGGTCGCCGTCGTCGCCGCCGGGAACCAGGATGATGGCGTCGGTGGCCGCAAGGGCCTCCGCCTGCAGCTCTTGCGGGCGGTAGGTGGCGAGGCAGAACCCGTCGTGCCCGCTCTCGAGCAGGGCGCCGAGCTGCCAGCGGCCTCCCAGGGCGCCGTGGGCTTCGTCGACCACCACCCAATGGGGGAGGCCGGTCGCCGCCCGGAGCCGCTCGATCGCCATGGGAATCTGACTCAGGTACAGGCTGGCGTCGTCGCCGCTGACCAAGGAGAGGTCGACGACGGCGCTGCCGAAACGGTGCTCGAGGAGGCGGGCGAGGTCGGTCGGGCTCGGCAGCGGCTCCTCGCCACCCAGCATCAGCACGCCCCGAAGCTCCCAGAGCCCCCGGTGGTCGCCGTGGGGGTCCGCCACCAGCACGGAGTAGCCGAGGGACACGAGCTGCTCAGCGACGAGACCGGTGACGTAGGACTTGCCGCTGCGGCTTCCGCCGGTGATGAGGAGGTTCAGCTGCGAGGCGGGGATCTCGACGGCGCGGCCGTCGGCCCGGGTGCCCAGCCGGAGGAGAAAGCGCCGGGAGTGCAGCCGCTGCTTCCCGGCGAGGACCGGGCCTCGCAGCAGCGCAGCGATCCCGGCGCCGTCGGGTTCGTCGAGGACCAGCTCGGCGTGGTCCTTGAGGGCCTCCACCGCGTTGGCGACCGCCACCCCGACCTCGCAGCGGGCGAGGAGGGCGTGGTCGTTCTCGGCGTCGCCCACGGCGATGGCGCTGTGGTACGAGACGCGCAGGTCGCCGAGCGCCTCGAAGACGCCCGTCCCCTTGGACACCCCCGGTGGGAGGACCATGAGGGCATCCCGGTTGTGCACCAGCTGATAGTCGAACCCGAGCCGGCGGATCTCTTCGAGGACATCGACGTCGTGGACGGCGTCGCAGGCGAGCAGCACCTGTCCCCGCCGGAAGCCGATCCCACGGGTCCGCAGCGCCCGGTCGAGGGCGCTGTCCACGGATTCGACCAAGGCCCGGGTCCAGCCCGATCCGGCCAGCACGGCGCCGTTCTCCGCCACTACGACGTCGAAGTGCTCCCGGACGTCGGGAAAGTCGTCCTGGAGCTCGGCCAGGATCCGTCCGGTGACCAGCAGCACCTTCGTCCCGGTCCGCCGGGCATCGGCGACCGCTTCCAGGACGGCGTCGTTCGGGGGGCTGTCGTCGGTCAGGGTCCCGTCGTAGTCCAAGGCCACGGCACGGAAGTAGTTCGTCACAACCACACCCTCGCGCCCGGAGCGCACATTGCGGCAGGGTCAAAGGACACCTTGAGACCGGACCTCCGGTTGGGGCGTCGCCTCCGCTCCGGTCGGCCACCGCTCAGTCGCCCGGCTCCTCGAGCTCCGACTCGCCCCCCGGGTCCACGCACATGACGCAGCCGGCGATGGCCGCGAGTGACCGGTGGGGCGCCGGGCGTGCCACAGCTATGGAGCGTCCGGCGACGGCACCGGTCGGCGGAGGAGGCGGCGGCGGGTCTCCCGGGCGATCTCGAGGTCCTCGCGGGCGTGGACGACGAGGACGCGGACGGGGGCGCCGGGGGCGCTCACGTCCCGGTCGCCGACGCCGTCGTCGCGCCCCGGGTCGATCCCCACGCCGAGGAAGTCGAGCCGCTCGCAGCTGTCCCGGCGGATCCGAGACGAGTGCTCCCCCACGCCGCCGGTGAAGACGAGCGCGTCGACGCCTCCCATGGCGGCGGCCATGGCCGCGATCCCGGCCCGGAGGCGGTGGACGTAGACGCTCAGGGCCAGGGCGGCCCGCTCCACGCCCCGCTCGGCGGCGGCCACCACTTCCCGCATGTCCCCGGAGACGCCCGAGACGCCGAGCAGCCCCGACTCCCGGTCGAGGATCGTCTCGAGCGTCGCCGGGGCGATCCCGAGGTGTCGCTGGACCCACAGGAGCGCCCCCGGGTCGACCGATCCGCAGCGGGTGGCCATCACGAGGCCCTCCAGGGGGGTGAAGCCCATGGTGGTGTCCACCGACACCCCGCCGTGCACCGCCGCCAGCGAGGCGCCCGCGCCCAGGTGGCAGGTCACCAGCCGCAGCGTCCCGAGGGGGGATCCGAGGAGCTGGGCTGCCCGGCGGGACGCGTAGGCGTGGCTGAGACCGTGGAAGCCGTAGCGGCGGATCCCCCATCGCTCGGTCCACTCCCAGGGCACGGCGTAGATGGCGGCCGCTGGGGGTAGCGAGGTGTGAAAGGCGGTGTCGAAGCAGGCGACGACGGGGACGCCGGGGAGCCGGCGGCGCAGCACCTCCGCGGCCGTCAACGCCGGCGGATTGTGGAGGGGGGCAAGGTCGGCGACCTTCCACAGACCAGCGAGGGTCGGATCGTCGATCACAACGCTGCTGCGGAAGGCCGCCCCTCCGTGGACCAGGCGCACCCCGGCGGCGTCCACCCTCCCCATGACAGCGAGGAACTGCTCGAGCGATGTCGACTCGAGTTGCCCGTCGACGCAGGCGACGTCGCAGTCACAGGCCACGGCCCCGCTCGGCCCGACGACCCCGAGCTTGAGGCTGCTCGAGCCGGGATTGACCACGAGGACACGCACACCGGACCTCCGGAGGAGATGTGCGCACCCCTCCCGCCCACCGGTTCGGGTGAGGGCTGGTGTGGGGGAACGCGAGACGTCACCTTCTCTTGCCAAAGTGCTGACGCTACGACAGATCGACGTAGGATCGGGCGACCCGCCGGGACCAACGTCCCGGCCGGAGAGCACCTCTGGCCGTTTCATGCTCCACCCCGGGGAGGCAAGCATGGCGGGACCGGTGGATCGGAGCCCTCTCTGGTCACCCGGCCCGCTGGGGGTGCGCATGACGGCCATCCAGGCGGGAGCCGCCCGCGTCCCGCTGGGACGGTTTGACGCCGTCGTGTTCGACATGGACGGCGTCGTCACCGACACCGCCACGGTGCACGCCCGGGCCTGGAAGCGGCTCTTCGACGACCATCTCCGCGCCGTCGCCGGTCGGGGCGGCCCGCCCTTCCGCCCCTTCACCGACGAGGACTACCGGCGCGACGTGGACGGCCGGGCCCGGGTGGACGGCGTGAGCGCCTTCCTCGCCTCCCGCGGGATGGACGCCCCCCTCGGCGACCCCGCCGACCCGCCGTCCGGGGAGACGGCATGGGGGCTGGCCAACCGCAAGAACAAACTGTTCCTCGGCGCGCTGGCCGACGAGGGCGTGCGGGTCTTCGCCACGACCATGGCCCTGCTCCGCCGCCTGCGGGCGCTGGGGATCCGCACCGCGGTGGTGACCGCCAGCCGCAACGCCAGACAGGTCCTCGAGGCGGCCGGGGCGGACGAGCTGTTCGACACCCGGGTCGACGGCGCCGACGCCGAGCGCCTCGGCCTGCCTGGGAAGCCGGATCCGGCCTTGTTCCTGGAGGCGGCCCGCCGTCTTGGGGTCGACCCGGCCCGGGCGGTGGTGATCGAGGACGCCCTCGCCGGTGTGGAAGCGGGCCGGCGGGGCGGCTTCGGCCTCGTGGTCGGCGTAGACCGGATCGGTCACAGCGAGGCGCTGAGGGAACACGGCGCGGACGTGGTCGTGGCCGACCTTGGCGACCTCGTCCTCGGCGACGACGGCCCACCCCGGCCCAGGGACGCCGCCTGTTCACTCTGCCTGGCTGCGGCTGAGGAAGACGGGTGGGTGCTGAGCTACGAGGGCTTCGACCCGGCCGAGGAGGGGACCCGGGAGGCGCTGCTCACCCTCGGCAACGGGTACATGGCCACCCGGGGTGCCGCCCCCGAGGCGAACGCCGACGCCGTCCACTACCCGGGCACCTACCGCGCCGGCGTCTACAACCGGCTGCGATCCGAGGTGGAAGGCCGGGTGTCGGAGGAGGAGAGCATGGTCAACCTCCCGAACTGGCTGCCGCTCACGTTCCGTCCCGCCGGCGGCCGGTGGCTCGAACCCGGGTCGGCCCAGTTCCTCCACCACCACGTGTCCCTCGACCTCCGGCGGGGCCTGCTCACCCGCGAGTGGCGGGTCGCCGACAGCGACGGGCGGCGCTCCCGGCTGCGCGAGCGGCGGCTGGTGTCTATGGCCGCTCCCCATCTGGCCGCTCTCGAGACGACGCTCACACCCGAGAACTGGTCGGGCCCGCTCGAGGTCCGGTCGGCCCTCGACGCCCGGGTGGCCAACACCAACGTCGCCAGCTTCCGCGGCCTCGCCGACCGCCACCTCGACACGCTGGCCAGCGGTGCGGACGAGGAGACGGTGTGGATCGTGGTGACCACGACCCAGTCGAAGGTGCAGGTGGCGGAGGCGGCCCGCACCCGGCTGCACGGAGGCCAGGTCCTCGGGGCGGAACGCCGGGTGGTCAGCGAGCCCGGCCTGGTCGCCCACGAGTTCTCCCTCGACGCCCACCGAGGGGTGAAGGTGACGGTGGAGAAGGTGGCGGCGCTGTTCACCGCACGGGACCGGGCCATCTCGGAGCCGCTGCTCGCCGCCCGAGAGGAGGTGCAGGGAGCCCCCGGCTTCGAGGAGCTGCTCGAGCATCACGCCCTGGCCTGGGACCAGCTGTGGCGTGGATTCCGCCTGGCGCTCGACGGCGACGACGAGACCCAGCGGGTCGTGAACGTCCACCTGTTCCACGTGCTCCAGACGCTCTCGCCGCACACCGAGGACCTGGACGTGGGGGTGCCCGCCCGGGGACTGCACGGCGAGGGCTACCGGGGCCACGTGTTCTGGGACGAACTGTTCGTGTTCCCGCTCCTCAACCTGCGCCTGCCCCACCTCACCCGGGCTCTGCTCCTCTACCGCTACCGGCGGCTCCCCGCCGCCCGCCGCCTG
>CAZCVW010000147.1:0-7962 GCA_964502185.1 uncultured Burkholderiales bacterium | reverse complement strand
GGGGCCAGTCTCCTCGCCGTCGGCGGGGCGCTCGCCGGCGGCGGGATCGGCGCCGGGCTGGCCGCCTTGGGCGTCAAGGCCCGCTGGTTCCGCCGGGGCCGGCCGTGATCCGTCGCACCTTCTGGCCGGGGCCCTGGTCGGCGCCTTCCTCATGGGAGGCGCCGGCTGGGCGCTGGCCGGCGGCTCAGGCGGGGACCGGATGGCGACGGTGGAGGTCACCATGCGCCACAGCCGGTTCACCCCCGCCCGCATCGCGCTGGAACCGGGAACGCCCGTCCGCTTCGTGGTGAAGAACGACGACCCGATCCCCCACGAGTTCATCGTCGGTCCGGCCGACGTGCACGAGCGCCACGAGAAGGGGACCGAGGCGTGGCACGCGCCCCGTCCCGGCGAGGTCTCGGTGGCCGCCTTCGACGAGGCCGAGACGACCTAGGTCTTCGACCGGCCCGGCACCATCGCCTTCGGCTGCCACCTCCCCGGTCACTGGGACTACGGCATGCACGGCGAGGTGGCGGTCGCGGAGTAGCGGGCAAGGACCGGGGCACCACCCGCCCCCCGTTGTTGCCGCCTTTCTCGCCCGCACAAGGATGCCGATCCCGGACGGCCACCCGGAGCGCTTCAGCCGATCGAGGCCATCCCGTTGATCGGCTGGTTCAGGTTGATGTTCCCGGTGGACCCGTAGAAGCCGGCGTCGCCGAAGCTGAAGATGCCGCCGTCGTTGGCGACGAGCCAGTAGCCCAGGCCGGACGGGGTGCGGCTCATGCCCACGATCGGCTTGTTCAGCTTGATGTTCCCGGTGGACCCGTAGAAGATGGCGTCGCCGAGGGCGAAGACGCCCCCATCCCGGGCCACCAGCCACAGACCCCGGCCGGAGGCGGTCCCGGCCACCCCGACCACCGGCTGGGCCGGCTTGGACACCGACCCGACCTGGGGGGCGTCACCAAAGGCGAAGACCCGGCCGTCGGCGCCGGCCAGCCAGTAGCCCTTCCCGTTGGGCAGCGGGACCATGCCCACGATGGGAGCGGCGAGGCGCTCGGTGGCGGCGGAGCCGAAGCTCTGGGCGTCGCCGAAGGCGAAGATGCCCCCGTCGGCCGCCACCATCCAGTAGCCCTCGCCGGTGGGCGTCGAGGCCATCCCCACGATCGGCTGGTTGAGCTTGGTGGCGCCCGTCGAGCCGAAGAACCGGGCGTCGCCGAAGGAGAAGATGCCGCCGTCCCGGGCCACCAGCCAGTACCCCTGGCCCGACGGGGTGTCGGCCATGCCGACGATCGGCTGGTTCAGTTTGATGTTGCCGGTCGAGCCGAAGAACCTGGCGTCGGCGAAGGAGAAGATGCCGCCGTCGGAGGCGACCATCCAGTAGCCCTGACCCTTGGGGTCGTCGTCCACGATGAGGCCGATGCCACCACCGCCGCTGGCCACCGCGTCGACCGGGCTCGACAGCACGAGGCTGAACTGCTCGTCGGCTTCGTCGTCCGCGTCGCCCCGCACCGCCACCGTCACGGTCTTGGCCGTCTCGCCGGGAGCGAACTCCAGGGTGCCGGACACCGGTTCGTAGTCGCCCGGGGCGGTGGCCGTGCCGTCGGCGGTGGCAAAATTGACCCGCACCGTCTGGGTCACGGGCGCGCCGAGCGCGACGGTGAAGTTGAGCGCCCGCGTCCCTCCGTCGCCCTCGACCACCTGGCCGCCGGTGACGTCGACGGGCACGTCGCCCTCCAGCGCCGCCAGGAAGCTGCTGCCGGCGGTGTTCCAGTGGGTGGCCAGGTAGCCGGAACTCGGCGCGGGGTTGAAGTAGTCGTCGTCGCCACAGTCGAAGAGGCCCTCGCCCGTGGTGCCGCACACGTCGCTCACCCCGAGACCGGGCCCGTCCTCGTAACACATGCGGTCCGATTCGTCGGTGCAGTGGCCGAGCAGGGTGGCGTGGGGGGCGCTGCGCAGCACCGATCCCAGCATGTGCATGAGTTCGTGGGCCTCGACGGACTCGCCCTGGTTGTAGAGGCCCCAGCACCCGGCGTCGACGCGGGCCACCACACCGGGGGCGATGGGGTTGCCGTTGTTGAGGTTCCCGTGGCCGACGCTGTCATCCTCGTAGTAGGCGGCGATACCGCACAGCTCGGTGGAGTCCATCCACACCAGGTACTTGCGGTCGGGACGGTCGTAGCCCATCGCTGCCAGTTCGGCCATGGTGGTGGCCAGTTCGAGGTCGCCGAGCGGAGAGAGTACGACCCGGGCCACGTCGAGCTGGCAGTCCGGGGCGGTGGCGTAGCGGACGTGGCGGGTGGCCCCCAGCTTGGCCGCCGATGCGGAGAAGACGGCGTCGACCTCCCCCGCCCAGCGCTTGATGAAGGGCAGGACGGCCCCGTAGCGGTCGGCCCGGTCGGACGGGCGGGCGTAGATGGCCTGCACCCGCTCGCCGCTCTGCCCGTCGCCGTAGCAGCGCACGCCGGGGGTGCCAGAGGCGTCGGTGGCGGGGCCGGTGACCGGGTCGTCCAGGATGAGGCCGGCCTGGATGCGGGGATCGAAGCCGCGGGTGGGATCGAAGTCCACGGTCGGGTCGACACCGGCCGGCGCCGGGTCTCCTCCGTGGGTGCAGGCCACCCGGCTCCCTGCCTTGTCTTTGGCCGGCAACTCGATGGGGATGAGCAGACCGCACCGGCCGTCGCCGCCGGCGATGGCCTCCCGGGGGGAGTGCCCGGCTCCGGGCAGGACCGCCAGCATGACGATCGTGAGCGCGAGCAGCGGGCTGCGGCGGAGGGCTTGGGACATGCTCGATCTCCCAGTCGCGATCGGAACGCGAAGTCTAGAACGTCAGGCTGAGAGCACCACCAGACACCGTTCCGTCATCCGCTTTCACCACTTGACCATGACGTGCTTCAGCTCGGTGTAGTGCTCGATGGCGTACATCGACATGTCCTTGCCGAAGCCCGACTGCTTGAAGCCGCCGTGGGGCATCTCGGAGACGAGGGGGATGTGGTCGTTGACCCACACCGTCCCGAAGCGCAGGGCGGCGGTGGCGCGCATGGCCCGTCCGACGTCGGTGGTGAACACCGAGGCGGCCAAGCCGTAGTCGACGTCGTTGGCGGCGGCGATGGCCGCCTCGTCGTCGGCCACGCGCTGGATGGTGACGACGGGGCCGAACACCTCGCGTTGGATGATCTCGGCGGTCTGCTCGGCGCCGATGATCACCGACGGTTCGTAGAAGAACCCCGGGCCGTCGGCCACCCGTCCGCCGGTCAGGACTTGAGCCCCGCCGGAGACGGCGCGGTCGACGAAACCGGCCACCCGCTCCCGCTGTTTGGCCGAGACGAGCGGACCGAGCTCGGTGGCTGCGTCGGACGGACGGCCCGATACGAGCGTCTTCACCGCGCCGACCACCTCCGCCACCACCGATTCGTAGGCGGACCCGGAGGTGATGACGCGGCAGGCGGCGGTGCAGTCCTGGCCGGCGTTGAAGAACCCGCCGAGGCGGACGGCGGCGGCCACCACCTCGGGGTCGGCGTCGTCGAGCACGACCACGGGCGCCTTGCCCCCGAGTTCCAGGTGCACCCGCTTGAGGGTGGAGGCGGCGGCCCGCATGATCGCCTGGCCGGTGGCGACCGAACCGGTGAGCGAGACCATGGCCACGTCCGGGTGCTCGACCAGCGCCACGCCGGCGGGGTCGCCCCGACCGGTGACCACGTTGAGAACCCCGGGAGGAAGGACGTCAGCGGTCAGTTCGGCCAGGCGCAGGGCGGTCATGGGCGTCAACTCGGACGGCTTGAGCACCACGGTGTTGCCGGCGGCCAGCGCCGGGCCGATCTTCCAGGCCGCCATCATCAGCGGGTAGTTCCAGGGGGCGATCTGCCCGATGACCCCGAGCGGCTCCCGGCGCAGGAACGACGTGTAGCCGGACATGTACTCGCCCGCCGCCCGGCCCTCGAGCGCCCGGGCCCCGCCGGCGAAGAAGCGGAAGTTGTCGATGGTGAGGTCCATCTCGTCGGGCAGGGCGGAGACCGGCTTGCCCACGTTGCGCGACTCGAGGGCGGTGAACTCGTCCGCGTGATCTTCGATCGCCGCCGCGATACGCAGGAGCGCCTCGGAGCGCTGCCGGGGCGTAGTGGACGACCAGCTCTCGAACGCCTTGCCCGCCGCCGCCACCGCCCGGTCCACGTCGGCCGCTCCGGAGGACGCCGCCCGGAAGATGACCTCGCCGGTGGCCGGGTCGACGACGTCGTCGAGGGCTGCTCTCCCGGAGCTGGGGCCCTCGGGCTCCGCCCAGGCGCCGTCGATCCAGTTGCGAGCCTGCAGTTCGGAAACAGACACGGGGGATACCTCCTCGAGGGTCAGGGCTTGCCAATTCACGCTTTCCCAGTGGCGGCGCCGGTCGACGCCTGCGTGACGGCCTCCTCGCCGGTCAGGCGCTGGGCCAGGTACACCGGAATGATCGACAGCAGTACGGCGAAGAGGCCGACCGCGTTCACGACCGGCCCCTGGTTGGGCCGCTGATAGTTCTGGATGATCCAGATCGGCAGGGTGTTGACGCCGCTGCCGGCCGTGAACGTCGTGACGATGATCTCGTCGAAGGACAGGGCGAAGGCCAGCAGACCGCCGGCCAGGAGGGCGGTGCGGATGGCCGGGAAGGTCACGTGCCAGAACGTCTGGAGGGGGTCGGCCCCGAGGTCGGCCGACGCCTCCTCCAGGTTCTTCGACGTGCGCCGCAACCGGGCCAACAAGTTGTTGTAGACGACGACAATGCAGAAGGTGGCGTGGCCGATGGCGATGGTGAGCGTCCCGAACTGGATGCCGCCGATCAGCGGCGCCTCCCGGAAGGCGGAGTTGAGGGCCATGCCGGTGGCGATGCCGGGCAGGGCGATCGGGATGATCACGAGGAACGACACGACGTCCCGGCCGAAGAACTTGTAGCGGGCCACGGCGAAGGCGGCCAGGGAGCCGAGCACCAGCGCCACGGCCGTGGCCAGGAGGCCGACCTTGATGGAGGCGGCGAAGGCGTCCCGGGCCCCGGGGCTGTTGAAGGCCCGGTCCACCCATTCCAGGGTGAACCCCTGGATGGGCCACCGGGGCACCCGGGAGTCGTTGAAGGCGTAGACGGCGAGGATGAACAGCGGGAAGTAGATGAACACCAGCGTGAGCGCCGTTCCCGCCAGCAACAGCATCCGGACCGGCTTGGAGTTGCCCATCAGAGCTTCTCGCCCATCAGAGGTTCTCGAAGGCACCGAGGCGCCGGGCGATGAGCAGGTACACGACCATGATGACCATGGGCACCGTGACGAAGGAGGCGGCGAAGGGGAGGTTGCCGCCCACGCCCAGCTGGCCGTAGATGACATTGCCGATGAACTGCACCGAGGAGACGAGCGTCGGGGCGATGTAGTCACCCAGCGACAGCGAGAAGGTGAAGATCGACCCGGCCACCACCGCCGGGAAGGCGAGGGGGAGGATCACCTTCCGGAAGGTAGTGAAGGGCGAGGCCCCGAGGTCGGACGACGCGTCCATGAGCGAGTCCGGGATCCGCTCCAGCCCGGCGTAGATGGGCAAGATCATGTACGGCAGCCACAGGTAGGTGAGGACCAGCCACACGCCGGTCAGGCCCTGGCCGAGCCCCGGGCCCTTGAGCCCGAAGGGGTCCAGGAACGAGTTGAGGACGCCCTCCTCGGCCAGGATCGTGCGCCAGGCGTAGACCTTGGCCACGTAGCTGGCCCACAGCGGCAGCAGCACGGCGATGACGAGCAGTCGGCGCGCCCGGGGGGACGCCACCTTGGCCATGGTGAAGGCGATGGGGAAGGCGAGGACGGCGGTGGTCACCGTCACGGCGGCGGCCACGAAGACCGTGCGCTTCGTAATCTCCCGGTAGACCTGGGTCTCCCACAGCTCCCGGAAGTTGGACAGGCCCAGTTCCTTCACCACCACCTGGGCGCCGCGGTCAAAGCGCCACAGGGCGTTGAAGGTCAGGATCCCCAGCGAACCCAGGTAGGCCACCACCAGCCAACCGAGCGGCAGCGCCAGCAACAGCGCCAACTGCAGGTGGCGACGGCCTCGGAGCAGGTTGGCAACGCCTGTGATCATACGGAACCTTCGTCAAGAAGACCCGGGGGACGAGGTGTCCCCCGGGTCAACGAGTGTTGTCAGCCCTTGATCTCGGTCCAGGCCTTCACCCAGTCCGAGTAGTCCTTGCACACCTCGCCCCGGGAGTCCCCGCAGTTCGTCACCGGAGTCTTCCAGTAGCTCACCTTGTCGAAGTAGGCCTCGTCGGTGGCGTGGAACTTGGTGCAGTGCTCCTTGTCGGTGGTGAGCGCGCAGGCCTTGGTGTTGGACGGCGCCTCGCCGAAGTACTCCGTCGCCTTGGCGTTGGCCTCGGGCGAGATGATGTGGTTCATGAACATGTACATGCAGTTCGGGTGGGCCGCCTTGGAGGAGATCATCCAGGTGTCGGACCAGCCGGTGGAGCCCTCCTTGGGCAGCACGGTCGCGATCGGAACCTTCTCCGCCTCGAGCAGGTTGGCGATGACCTGCCACGTCGTGCCCACCACGGAGTTGCCCTGCGTGAAGGCCGCCTGCTCCTTGGTGTAGTCCGACCAGTACTCGCCGATGATGGTCCGCTGCTTCTTGAGCAGGTCGACGGCGGCGGCGAACTGGGTCTCGTCCAGCTCGTAGGGGTCCGCGATCTTGAGCTCCGGCTTGGTCGCCTTCAGGTACACGGCCGCGTCCGCGATGTAGATGGGGCTGTCGTAGGCGGTCACCTTGCCCTTGTGGACCGACTTCTCGTCGAACACGACGCCCCAGGAGTCGGGCGCGGGCTTGACCTTGTCGGTGCGGTACATGAGCAGGTTCGCACCCCGGCCGTGGGGCACGCCGTAGTTCTTGCCGTCGACCGTGTTGTGGGGCCTGTCCTTGAGCCCGGGGAACACGTCGGCGTAGCTTGCGATGAGCGCGAGGTTGACCGGAGCGACGTCCCCGCCTTCGATGAGGCGCAGGGTGGCGTCACCCGAGGCCGACACGCCGTCGTACTGGCCACTCTTCATGAGGGTGACCATCTCGTCGGAGGTGGCACCGAGCTTCACCGTCACCTTGCATCCGCTGGACTTCTCGAAGTCGGTGATCCAGTCGACTTTCGGGTCGGTCTCGCCCTTCTCCACGTAGCCGGCCCAGGCGATCACGTTCACCGCGCCCTCGCCCGCGCCGAGCTTCTCGAGCGCCCCGCCGGCGGCGGGAGTGGTTTCTTCCTCCTCCTCAACCGGGTCGGTCGAAGCGTCCTCGTTGTCGTCGTCACCGCAACCGGCGGCGATCAGGGACACAGCCCCGATCAGGGCGACGAACAGGCGCCGTTTCCTCATAGTGCTCCCCTACCTTTCACGTGCTGTCGTTGGCCCTGGCGGGCTATGTGTTGGTCGGGCCCTGGCGGGCGGGCTTGGTCCCCAGATCACTCGGGGAGGAGGAGGGTGAACTCCTCTCCCCAGGCCAATCGCACCTGCCGCCCGCGGGCGGCAAGGGCATCCGTCGATGAGGTCGTCAGGTTCTGTTGCATGACCATCAGCTCGCCCCCGGCATCGAGGGCGACGACGTAACGGGTCTCGGAGCCCAGGTAGGCGACGTCGACGATGAGCCCGGTGGCGGTGCACTCGCCCGGCCCGGGGCTGGCGTCGAGCTCCAACAGGCGGATCTTCTCGGGCCGGACGGTGAAGCTACCCTCCCGGCCGAGGATCGCCCGGGCCGCCTCGGGATCGAGGAGGTTCGACGTGCCCACGAACCCCGCCACGAAGGCGTTGGCCGGATGCTCGTAGAGCTCGGCGGGCGGCGCCACCTGCACGATGCGGCCGTCGTTGAACACGGCGATCCGGTCGCTCATCGTGAGCGCCTCCTGCTGGTCGTGGGTGACGAAGACGAACGTGATGCCGACCTCGGCCTGGATGGCCTTGAGCTCGCGCTGCATCTCCTCCCGCAGCTTGAGGTCCAGCGCACCGAGCGGCTCGT
>CAZCVW010000146.1:0-8067 GCA_964502185.1 uncultured Burkholderiales bacterium | reverse complement strand
GGGGCGGCGGAGGCGGCCCGAGCGGCGGCCGCGACGGCGAAGGAAACGGCGCCCGGATGGTGAAGTGCAGGTGCGACGGCATATTTGCGCTGGTGGAGGTAGTCGTGCCCCTTGGGCCGATTGCCTTCCTGCCTCCTGCCGTCCACGCCTGGTCCCGGGCGGAGCTACGGCCCGAATGTCCCGGTTGATCCGGGCTTGTCGGGCAGGAATCGGGGTCGGCCGAGGCGAAACCAAGTTCCAGCGAGCTCGCAGTGGCGCCGGAGGCTCGCGTGGAACCGGCAATGCACCAGCGGGTCCCGGAGACGGGATGAGAAGGAGACAAGGAAACCAAGATGGCGAAAATTCGCAGGATGGGTGTTGCAGGGGGGGTAGCACTGCTCGCGGCAGCGCTCATCGCTCCCGCCGGCAGCGCTCTTGCGGCTAACACCGAAACCGTAACCGACCAGTACGGCGCCGCGGCAAGCGGCGAAGTCCTCGACCTGCACCTCCTCGGCCGGCACATTGCCTTCGGCCAGGCCGACGTGCAGAGCACCCTTGACGCAGTTACCAAGAACCTGACCGCGGAGGCCAAGGGCCTCGGCGCGATGCTCGCTCCGGCCACCCAGGCCGTTGCTCGCTTCAACGACCCGGCCGCTCCCGGTGGCAAGGCTTGCGCCCTGCCCGCTCTCGGGGACGTCCTCGGCAAGGCCGGCTCCTCCGGCCTGGCGCTTCCCGTGGTCGGCGACCTCGGCCTCGGCCTCGGTCTCGGCGGCCTGCTGCCGAGCGTCGAGCTGAACGTCGCCTGTGGCGAGGCCAACGTCGGCGGCAACGCCGAGTCTTTCCTGGCCGAGTCCGTCGGTGGGCTCCTTTCGATCAAGGTGGCCCTGCCTGAGGCCGTCTCGAACCTCGTCGGCACCGTCCGCGGCACGCTGAACGGCGTCCTCGGCTCCGGCGCCGGCGGCCTGCCCGTTGTGGGTGACCTGCTCGGCGGGGCTCTCCCGGCGGCTGATCTCACCAGCCTGACCGGTGGGCTCACCAAGTCCCTCGGAGGCGTTCTCGGTGGGGTCCCGGTGGTTGGTGGCCTGGCCGGCGGTGTGCTCGACCTCGACTCCCTGGCCAGCGGCGGGCTGCTGAACCCGACCCAGACGATTGACGGCCTGCTCAAGTCCCTCGAGGACGGCGACCTGGTCCGCATCAACCTCGGTGTGGCCACCGCCATGAACTCGGGTGACCTGCAGAGCTACCTGTCGCAGGCTGTGTCCGAGGGTGGCTCCATCGACATCCTGCCGAACTTCCTCGGCTCGGAGAAGTCGCTTCTCAAGATCACCGTCGCCAAGTCCATGGCGAAGGTCATGATCGACCGCAACACCGGCAAGCCCGACGCTTCGTCGGACAGCACCATCGTGCGTATCGAGAGCTCCCTGCTGGGTGACCTCGGTCTGGCCTCGCTGCCCATCGTGGGCGACGTGCTCGGCTCCACCGGCCTGCCGGTTGTCGACTCGGTCGTCCCCATGGTCAACGGCCTGCTCGGTGGCGTGCCGGTGGCCGACAGCATCCTCGGTGGCCTGCTCGGCTTCGACGCCACGGTCAAGGGCCTCGGCCTGAACGCCGGCGACGGCTACATCGAGCTGTCCCCCGGCATGAGCGTCTCGATCCTCTGTGACGGCCTGCTCACCCCGCTCTGCACCGAGATCTCGGTGGGTGCGGTCAAGCCGGCTGAGACCCTGGCCAACGGCCGGACCCGGATCGAGTCCTCGGTGGCCACGGTCCACCTGTTCAAGAACCTGAACAGCCTGGGTATCGACGGGCTCCCCCTCGTGGGTAGCGTTCCGATCGTCGGCGACCTGCTCGGCGGTCTGAACCTCGGCACCATCCTCGGCAGCGATCTCCTCTCCGGAGTGCTCGACCCGCTGACCGGTGCTGCTGGCCTCAACCTGGGTGAGAAGAGTGACGTGCCTGGCATCAAGATCTCCCTGGCCCACGCTGTGGCCGAAGCCGGTGGGACCAAGGTGATGGGTGCTCTTCAGGAGAAGGCTCGTGACCTCGGCCCGGTGGCTGCCGCCCCGGTCGAGATCCCGACGCTGCCTCGCACCGGCGGCCTGCCGGTGGACGCCACGGCTATCCCGATGCTCCTCGGCGCCAGCGCCGCTCTACGGGCTCTGGTGAACCGTCGCCGTCGGAACGGCTAGTCACGATCAGCCAGATTAACTAGCAAGAAGTAGTCAAGATTCGGGGCCGGGGTACTTAACCCCGGCCCCGGATCTGTCGATAAGGACAAGCGGTCAACGAAGGGGAACGAGGGGACACCAGGGGATGAACACCACAGGCAGCCAGTCTCCCCAGGGACGGGAGACCACCGATCCCAAGCCCCGGCGTCACAGCCGGCTGGGGGATGGCGCGGGGTTCCTGTTGGACGCCATGCGGGCCCGTCCGGTGGCCCGCCTCATGCTGTCCGGGCTGTCCGTGCTCCTGGCCGTGGTCGGCATCGGGATGCTCGCCTACCCCTTCGCCACCAACCTCTACCAGGGCCGGCTGCAGACCAGGCTGGCCATCGAGATCCAGAGGCCGGAGATCAAGAAGGCCTACACCGAGGGCGAGCTCGCTATCGGCGACCCCCTCACCCGGATCAAGATCCCTGCGCTCGACGTCAACACCGTGGTGGTCGAGGGCACGTCCGCTTCGGCGCTGCGGGCGGGGGCGGGCCATTACCCGAACACGCCCCTTCCGGGTGAGGAGGGCAACGTGGCCATCGCCGGCCACCGGACCACCTACGGCAAGCCCTTCGCCAACGTGGACCGCCTGAAGACGGGTGACGAGATCATCCTCGAGACGCCCATCGGCAAGCACGTCTACAAGGTCTCGCGGGACCCGTTCGTCGTGCCCAACACGGAGTGGAGCGTCATCTCCCAGACTCCCGGGCACAGCCTGACGCTGACCTCCTGCCACCCGAAGGGGTCGGCCAAAGAGCGCATCGTCGTCAAGGCCGACCTGGTGCCCTCCGCCTGATGCGCAAACTTCTCGCTGCCGCCGGGCTGTCGCTGCTGGTCATCGCCCTGGTGGCGCCGGGCGCGTCCGCTCACGACACCGATGAGGCTGCGGGTCATGTTTGGTGGGCGAGTCCGACGCCCTCCGCAAACAGTGACGTCCCAAACAGTGACGTCGCGAATCCGATAAAGCTCGCAGTCGAAACGGACTTCAACATCAAGGGCTGGCGGATAGAGGTCCTTACTCCGGCTGGCCATACATATCCCGGGTTTGGTTCTCTATCGACCTGCGATCGGGTTGCGACGCGAAGAATCACGTGCGAGTGGGATACCTCCCGCTACCCCGGTGGAGGTATCTCCGTCAACGGCGAGTATCTCCTGAGAGCGAGCGTCACAGATGACCCGGGGTGGATCGGGAGCGAGCACGCCCATCTGGCGAACCCGCGTATCGTGTGGGTGGAGAACGCTCCGGCCGACCTGGCCGGGCTCCAGCGGTCGTTCGACTCCAACTCCGGACAGCTGACCGTGGGCTGGGCGCCGAACCCCGAGCCGGACATCTCCCGCTACGTGGTCCAGCGCTACAACGGCGGCACCCCCGATCCGGCCAGCGAACAGAGCGTCGCCGGTCCGTCGCGGTGCCCCAACGACGGGAACCGGGTCTGCTTCATCCAGTCGCTCAGCGAGCCGGGCAACTACCGGTACCGGGTCTCGCCGGTGCGCTTCGACGGGGATGTGATTGACGGCGTGCAGCAGGAGCTCGAGGGCTTCAAATGGGTCGACACCGAGCCCTTCGACCTGGCGACCGCCCCCGAGGCGCCCCGTTCCTCCGGCGGCGATCAGCCGGCGGGCCCGGCCGACCTCGGCCCCGAGCCCGGGGTCAACATTCCCGGTGACACTCCGGCGACCACGGCCCCGCCTGCGGGTTCGAGCGGCGCGTCCTCCGGGGCGGCCCCTCGCCCGGCGACCAGCGGTGGCAGCAGCGGTGGCCTCTTCCCCCGTCCCGCGGCTTCCAAGCCCGTGACCAGGGCGACCACCACGACGACCGAGCCCGACGCCGGCTTCACCGAGACCCTGCCTTACAAGCTCCCGCAGAAGGGCAGCGTGGAGGACGAGGAGCAGGAGCTGGCCGGGGGCGAGGAGCCCCAGACCATCGAGAAGTTCATCGAGATTCCGAGGCCGCGCGACACCCGGGCGCTCCTGGTGCCCCTCGCCGGCGGGCTGACGATCTTCGTCTTTGCGATGCAGATGACCCTCCTCATGCGCCGGCGTCCCGCCCTGGCGTCCGCCGAGGACGACTTCGGCGACTGGATGGGGATCTAGCCCGCTACCCGCAACCCTGCGGCTTTTTTCTCGCCCACAAAGCGAGGCCAGAAGGCTGAGGGTGGACCGTCTTGCGGTTCCGGCGGCCACGACGGCGGGTAACTGTCGCTGACCAGGGTCTTCGCCGTGACCGCGGCGCTTTGTGCCGCAAGGTCCGGCTCGTACCACCCTTTCCCTTTCGCGCCCTCCGCGGCTAACGTGTGGACCCGTTGGGGTCCCGCTCCGCCGGAGCGGCGTGGTTTCGGCTATCCGCCGAAAACTCCGAAAACCCCAGCACCGGGGCCAATTTCTCGCGCGCCGCGTGGGGTGTTGTGGACGGAGAGAGAAGATAACGGGTGATTCGGACGAACTGCGTCATAGAACACGGTAAGTGACGTTAATGATCTAGTCTTTACCTTTGTGGCGCTTTAGGACTACTGTTAACACACGTCACACGCGTAGTCAGTTCGGCTACGTCATAGAGAGGAGCTGAGGATGCGCAAGATCCACTCGCTGGGGTTGGTCGGCGCAGTGGCCCTGGTGCTCGCAGCTGTCGTCGCGCCCGCAGCGAATGGTGCTGTTACCCGGGTCGAGACCGATCAGTTCAGCGGAGTAGCCAGTGCACAGGCGCTTGATCTTCACCTGCTAGGCCGTCGCTTAACCTTCGGGATTGCGTCGACGGACAGCAACGCCAACGTGGTTGCCAATACGTTGAACATGAAGGCCTCCGGCATCGGGACCCTTCTCGCCCCCAAGACCTCCATTACGGCGGCCAAGGGCGGCGAGGCTCCCTCTGACGGTGGCCGCTCCTGCTTCCAGCCTCCGCTGGCTGACCTTCTCGGTGGGGCCGGGCTGCCCCAGCTGATTGTGGGCGAGGTCGCTTGCGGCGAGGCCAGCACCAAGGGTGACGTGTCCTCCTTCGAGGCCATGGGCGCCGGCGAAGTGGCCGCTCTGCGGCTCAACGCCACGCAGATCCTGAAGCCGGTGCTGGACGGCCTGAAGCCGGTGCTCGATGTTGTCGACTCGACTCCGGTCGGTCAGCTGCTCACTTCTACGGACCCGGTGGCACAGCAGGCTGTCGGTACGTTGAACGGGCTGTTCGGCAGCCTCCTTGGCCAGGGCACCGTGGTGCTCCCGGCCATCGAGCCCAGCCAGACCGTGGCGAACCTGGTGGACCGCCTCGCGGACGGCGACCTGCTCAAGGTCGACATCGGCGACGCCCTCGCCAAGAACATTGCGAACCCGACCAGCTTCACCTCTGAGTCGATTGCCAAGGCGGGCTCGATCGAGGTTCTCCCGGCGTTCCGGGGCCTCGGCCTTCCCCCGCTGCTCAAGATCACGCTGGGTGAGTCCGGCGCGGCCGTGACCTACGACCGTGACAAGACGACCGGTGTCGGTTCCGCCAAGAACACGCTCGTGCGCATCGAGAGCGAACTGCTTCCGCAGCTCAACCTCGGTCAGCTCGGCGTGGCCGGCCTGAAGCCCCTCGAGACGCTGACCGGCGCTCTGGGCATCAAGGGTGGTCCTGGCTTCATCGAACTCGCTCCCGGCCAGAATGTGACGCTCTTCTGTGACGGCGCCCTCGGCGTCCTCGGCGCCCTGTGCACCGAGATCTCCGTTGGTCAGCCGAAGGAGACCAAGCTTCCCGACGGTGGCCTCCGGGTCGAGTCGGCTTCAGTCAGCATCCACCTGTTCAAGGGTCTGAACAACCTGGTGCCGGGCCTCAACCTCGGCTCGATCCTCGGTGGCGGTGTCCTCGACGCTCTGGCCCCGGTCGCTTCGGCCACCGGCCTGTCGCTGGGCGAGCCCTCCGATGTTCCCGGTATCAAGCTCGCTCTGGCCCAGACCGTCGCCCAGGCGGGCGGCACCCGGGTCATGGGTCAGGTTGAGGAGCGCCAGCGGGCCGCGGCCCCTGAGGTTCCTGCTCAGGCCATTGAGATTCCCCAGTCCCTGCCCCGTACCGGGCTTCCCTTCGCGGCTGCCTCCATCCCCGTCCTGCTCGGCGCCAGCGCCGGCCTGCGGGTGCTGGTCCGCCGCCGTAACAGCTAGTTCCTCTGCAGTTCGCAGTACTTGTTCCGGGGCCGGGACCTACTGGTCCGGCCCCGGAACTTTTTTTGGGCACGACACGGGAGCGGAGCCCGAATGAGCGGCCGAATAAGCAACGTCAAGAGCAACCGGATCGGCGACGGGACTGGGTTCCTGCTCGATGCGATCCGGGCTCGCCCGGTGGCCCGGCTGATGCTGTCCGGCCTCTCGGTGCTGCTGGCGGTCATCGGCGTGGGGATGCTGGCCTACCCCTTCGCCACGAACCTGTACCAGGGCCGGCTGCAGACGAAGCTGGCCATCGAGATCCAGAAGCCGGAGCTGCGGGCCGCCTACCAGGCCGGTGAGGTCGCCGTCGGCGACCCCCTCACCCGCATCAAGATCCCCACGCTGGATGTGAACACCGTGGTGGTGGAGGGCACGTCGGCCTCGGCCCTGCGGGCGGGGGCGGGGCACTACCCGAATACCCCGCTTCCGGGCGAGGAGGGGAACGTGGCCATCGCCGGGCACCGCACCACCTACGGGAAACCTTTCGCCAACATCGACCGTCTGAAGCCCGGAGACCAGATCGTCCTGGAGACGCCGATCGGAGCCCACACATACAAGGTCGCCAAGGACCCGTTCGTCGTCCCCACCACGGAGTGGCGCGTGATCTCCCAGACCCCTGGGCACACGCTGACCTTGACTTCCTGCCATCCCAAGGGATCGGCCAAGCAGCGGATCGTCGTCAAGGCGGAGATGGTCGCCTAGGCCGCGGTACAACACCCTGAGCGGTCGGCAGCGGCGCCGCCCGCACTTCCCCCCGAACGGAGCGTGCATGCGCAAGTTCCTGGTCCCCCTCGGACTTTCCCTCCTGGCGGCGCCGGCCCTTCCCGCCGGCACCGCTTCCGCCCACCCGGAGCACGGCACCTTCGTGCAGTGGCGAGGCCCCGCCGAAGGCGAGCGGGTTTCCGGCGGCGGCGTCCGCATCCAGGCGAAGATCGCCTTCGGAAACGACGGCGTGAAGAGCTGGGCCGTCGAGGTCCTCGCTCCGCCCGGGGCGAAGCACCCCGGCTTCGGCACCATCTGCGAAGAGACCGTCGGTGGCGCGCCCAACTACGTCGACATCGACTGCCCCTGGGACACCACCATCTACCCCGCCGACGGTGGGCTGTCGGAGAACCACCGGTACCTCGTGCGCATCTCCGCCGAGAACGCCGAGCGGAGCGTGTTCTCGAACCCTTCGGAGACCCACGTCACGGAGCGCCCGGTGCTCGTGGCCAACGGGGTCGTCCCTCCGAAGGACGTGAGCCTGTCGTTCTCCGAGGCGGGCCGCCAGGCCACGGTCCGGTGGACGCCGAACCCCGAGCCCGATGTCGCCAGCTATGTGATCCAGGAGCGCTCCGGCGGCGGACCGTGGAAGACGATCGGTGAGACGGGCAGCCAGATGACCACCTTCACCCGCCGCATCGCCACGCCGGGGACGTATCGCTACCAGGTGGCCGCCCTGCGCCCGTCCGGGGCCGAGGGGGAGACCATCCAGTCCGGGTTCAGCGGCCCGTCCGGCGAGCCGAAGGAACTCGTGGTCACGGAACCCAAGAAGCCGGCCGCCGCCCCCACCACCACGACCACGGGCCCGCCGGAGGAGGTCGCGCTCAGTGGCGACCCCAGCCCCGGTCCTCCCGGCCCGAGCCAGGGCGGCGACCCGGTTCCGGTCCAGGCCTCAGGTACGGCGCCCGCCACCAACCCCGACGGCACGCCGGCGGCTGGCTCGTCGGCGGCT
>CAZCVW010000145.1:0-8082 GCA_964502185.1 uncultured Burkholderiales bacterium | reverse complement strand
CCTCGGTCTCCGAGTACATCCGCAGAACCGCCGCCTGCATCATCGCGGCCACGCAGGCCTCCCGCGACCCGCCGTGCTCGGTCAGGTCGTCGGGGTGCAGCGGCAGGTCGACGCGGATGTACTTGCTGAAGATGTCCTTGGCCGCCTCGGCGTCCGGCCGCTCGATCTTGATCTTCACGTCGAGCCGGCCCGGGCGCAGGATGGCCGGGTCGATCATGTCCTCCCGGTTGGAGGCGCCGATCACGATGACGTTCTTCAGGCTCTCCACACCGTCGATCTCGGAGAGAAGCTGGGGAACGATGGTCGCCTCCATGTCGGAGCTGATGCCCGTACCACGGGTCCGGAACAGCGAGTCCATCTCGTCGAAGAAGATGATGACGGGCACGCCCTCGTCCGACTTCTCCCGGGCGCGCTGGAAGATGAGGCGGATCTGGCGCTCGGTCTCGCCGACGTACTTGTTGAGCAGCTCCGGGCCCTTGATGTTCAAGAAGAAGGACCGGGTGCTCTTGTTGGTCTTCTCCGCAACCCGCTTGGCCAGGGAGTTCGCCACCGCTTTGGCGATGAGCGTCTTCCCACAGCCGGGGGGCCCGTAGAGCAGGATGCCCTTCGGCGGGGGCAGCTCGTGCTCGTGGAAGAGATCGCCGTAGAGGTACGGGAGCTCCACCGCGTCCTGGATCATCTCGATCTGGTCGTCGAGGCCCCCGACGTCCTCGTAGGTGACGTCGGGTACCTCTTCGAGGATGAGCTCCTCGACCTCGGGCCGGGGCAGCTTTTCGACCAGCAGGCCCGAGCGGCCCTCCATGAGCATGGAGTCGCCCGCCCGCAGCTTCTCCCCCACCAGGTGCTCGGCCAGCTCGACCACGCGCTCCTCGTCGGCCCGGCCGGCGATCATGCATCGGCGGCCGTCCTCCAAGACCTCCTTCAGGGTCACGACCTCGCCGGAGATCTCGATGCCGCGGGCGAAGACGACATTGAACGACTCGTTGAGGACCACTTCCTGGCCCTTCTTCAGCTCCTTGGCGTCGATCTGGGGGTGCACCGCCACGCGCATCTTCCGGCCGGCGGTGAAGACGTCGATGCTGTCGTCGTCGTTGACGTTGAGGAAGGTGCCGTAGCCCGACGGCGGCATCGTGAGCTTCTCCACCTCTTCCCGGAGGGCGGCGATGTGCTCGCGCGCCTCCCGGAGGGTGGCGGACAGCTTTTCGTTCTGGGAGAGGGCCTGAGCCAGCTGGCCTTTCGTTTCGAGCAGCCGTTCTTCGAGCGTGCGGACCCGCTTGGGCGCGTCCTGCAGCCGACGCCGCAGGCCGACGACCTCTTCTTCGAGGCTGTTCAGCTGCGCACGGAGGTCTGCGACTGCCTGTTCCTGCTCCTCGGAGGCCGCCGGGACCACCCCCTCCACCTAGAGGCCCTATCGTGGGGCCTTCGACCGAACTTACACCCGTGTGGACGTTAGCCTGTGGGACTGCATTTTAGATTTCTCCGGGCCAGACCGGGTAAACTAATCTCGTCCGGGACGTTCCGATGTGACCCGGAGACTCTTTCGAAGCGAGGCATGCCATGAAAGTCTGGATCGACCAGGACCTTTGCACCGGAGACGGCTTGTGCGAAGAGATCGCGCCTGACGTCTTCACCCTGCTCGACGACGGTCTCGCCTACGTGAAGGAAGGCGCCAAGGTGTTCAACAGCCCGGGTGGCGCCGAGGGGCTGGCCAACATTCCCGAGAACCTTCTCGAGGCGGTCATCGAGTCGGCCGAGGAGTGCCCCGGGGAGTGCATCTTCATCGAAACCGACTGACCCGCCGGACCGGGTAAACCGGCGTTCCTCGGACCGGGTCACGAAATCGGCGCGCCGCCGGTCTCGTGACCCTTTTTCGCGGGCCGGGCCGGGTCCGAGCTCCACTGTGACCACGAGCCCGGGTAGAGGCGGCCGGGGCCGAGACCGGCCAGCTCGAGGGCCAGGAGGTTGTGACAGGCGGTGATCCCGGAGCCGCAGTAGGCCACGACGTCGGTCCCCTCCCCTGCTCCCTCCGCCACGAAGCGGGCGCGAAGCTGCTCGGCGGGAAGGAACCGCCCGGTGGCAGGATCGAGATTCGCGCCAAAGGGCACGTTGCGGGCGCCGGGGATGTGACCGGCTCGAGGGTCGATCGGCTCCATGTCGCCGAGGTAGCGCTCGGGGGCCCGGGCGTCGAAGACGAGCGGCGTCCGGGCCACCTCGTCGATTCCGGCCAGCCGGTCGGCCGGCCAGTCGACCGCGGCGAAGCGGACCGGTGGGCGCTCGGCGCTCGCCGTCTCCAACGGTCCCGCCCAGGCGGCGAGCCCGCCGTCGAGCAGGGCCGCGTCGTGGCCGATGGTCCGGAGCATCCAGACCAGGCGGGCGGCGATCGACCCGCCGGCATCGTCGTAGGCGATGACGATGTCGTCGTCGCCGATCCCGAGGGCGCCGAGCGCGGCGGCGAAATCCTCCGGGGTCGGGAGCGGATGACGACCAGTCGCCGGTGAGGGAGGCGCGGCCAGGTGGGTATTGGGGTCTACGAACACGGCGCCGGGAATGTGGCCGAGCTCGTACGCGGCCCGTCCGGAGTGGCCGTCGAGGTACCAGCGGACGTCGGCGACGACGACGCCGGGCTCGCCGCGCCAGTCTTGGAGCCAGTTGGCGTCGACGACGGGGCGGATCGGCACGGCCGAAGTTGTACCAGGCTGCAGCGATTCTGCGGGCAAGCCAGCACAATCGCCACCACCTGATGGACGGGGGCTAGCTGTCGAGGCAGCGGCCCGTGCCGACCGGGCCCGTCGCCGAGGCGGCCGCGGTCAGCGTCGGGCGTAACTCCTTGTCGGTCAGGGCGTAGCTCGTCCCCGGTTTGTCCGGGGCGATGGCGAAGGCAACGCCGACGACGGTGCCGGTCTTGTCCACCAGGGCGCCGCCGGAATCGCCCGGCTTCAGGTTGGAGCCGAGCACGTAGATGTTGCGCCGCGTCTCGGCCCGGTCGTAGATGTCGCGGCCCAGCGCGATCAGTTCCTGGTCGATCAGGGCGGGGGCGGGCCGCAGGTCGCCGCCTCCCGGGTGTCCATAGACGGCGCCCGTCGTGCCCTCCTTGCCCTTGCCGACGGCCAGCGGCTGCTGACCGAGCCCGGGAACCCGCAGGACGGCCAGGTCGCGGTTGGGGTCGAAGACGAGGACGGAGGCTTCGATCCGCTTGCCCTGGAAGGTGACCACCCGGGGCACCTTCTCCCCCGCCACCACGTGGGCGTTGGTGACCACCGTGTCGGGGGCGGCGGTGAACCCGCTCCCCTCCTGGATCCGCCGGCAGGCCTCACCCTCGATCTTGACCGTCGACTGCACCACCCGCTGGTGAACCTCGAGGGCCAGGCCCTCGATGGGCGGAGGACCTGGGTCGGGCGAGGCCCGCAGCTCGGAGAAGACGCTGGGGAACGTGCCGTCGGCCACGAACCGGCGCAGGGCCTGCATGGTGTCCGGCGGGTTGGGCGCCGCCGAGTCGATGATCTTGACCAGGGCCGACTGGCGCGTGGCCGTGGCCGTCCACCCGGGTGTGCTGGCCAGAGCCGGGGTGAGCACCCACACGGCGGTGAGCACGCCGACGGCCCCGATCACGGACCCCGCCACCCGGTCGCCCTGGCGCAGCCCGGCCCCGAGGGGCAGGGCGGCGTGGAGCAGGCTGCCGATGGCGAGACCGATGCCCTGCCCCAGCATGGAGCCGCCCACCAGGAAGGAGATGGCCGCGATCAGCCGGATCTGCGGGTCGGAGGAGGAGAAGAAGCCGACGACGTCCGGCAGGAAGTGGTCGGCCAGCAGCGCCCCGGCCGCCAGCCCGGCCCAGGAGAAGATCCGGGCCAGGAAGCCGAGCCGGTAGCCGCCGAAGGCGGCTGCGGCCAGGACGAGCACGATGACGAGGTCGAGCAGGTTCACGGCTCGAGATGGTCGGCGAGCGGCCCGGGTTCCGGGATCGCTGCTTCCGGGGTCGCAACACCCGGGTCCAGGAGGCGGGCGGCGGTGAGGAAACCGGTGTGCCCGATCATCCGGTGGTCGGGGCGCACGGAGGGCCCGTCGACGTGCCAGGTGCGCTGGAGCACCTCCATCGTCTCGGCCATACCGAAGGCGGAGGCGTCGAGTTCCTCCCGCAGCCGGGCGATCTGCCCGACGGTCGGCAGGTAGGACAGGAGGATCCCGCCGGGATGGAGGGCGGCTTCGGCGTGCTTGACGACCCGCCAGGGCTCGGGCAGGTCGAGCACGACCCGGTCGAGATCGACGGCGTCGATGCCTTCGTAGATGTCGCGCAGTTCGACGGTGAGGGGCTGGTCGGGTCCGAGGAACGACTCGACGTTGCGCTTCGCCCGGTTAGCGAAGTCCTCCCGCAGCTCGTAACCGAGCACGGAGCCCTCCCGACCGACGGCCCGCAGCATCGCCATGGTGAGCGCCCCCGATCCGACGCCGGCCTCCAGCACCCGGGCGCCGGGGAAGAGGTCGGCCATCATCAGGATCGGCCCGATGTCCTTCGGATAGATGACCTGGGCGCCGCGGGGCATCTTGAGGATGTATTCGGACAGCGTGGGCCGGACGGCCTGCAGGCGCGCCCCGTGGCTCGTGCGCCGCAGCGCCCCTTCTTCCTGGCCGATGAGTTGGTCGTGACCCAGGGTGCCGGCATGGGTCGAGAAACTCGCTCCCTCCGCCAGGGTGATCAGGTACCGCCGGCCCTTCGAGTCGACGATCAGGGCCCGCTCACCCGCCCGGAACGGGCGGCTCAAGTGGAATCTCCGCTGGCGCCCGGGGCCCGGGGTGTCCCCGAAGGAGCGGCCTCACGGCTGGCCGTCCGGTCGCGGACGCGCTCGCTCAAGCGGCAGAAGGCGCACACGTCGCCCGGCGTCGGCGACCCACACTCGGAACACGGCCGCAGTTCGCCCCGCTCCAGCTCTGACTCACCGGAGAACCGGTCGTGGCCCCGCTCCCAGAAGCCGAACAGAAAGGCCGCCTTGGCCCCCGGGGAACGGGCTTCGAGATCGTTGAGGAGTTCCTTGTAGACGAGGTGCCGGTTGCCCTCGGCCATGGGGCATTCCTCGATGATGTAGTCGACGCCGGCAATGACGCAGTACCCGGCCATCTCCCGCTCGGAGAGACGCACCAGCGGCTTGACCTTGCGCACGAAGCCGGGGGCCGACGGGAGCACCGGGAACTGGCGGCCGAGATAGGGGCCGTCCCAGCGCAGCGTGTTGCCGAAGAGCACGGCCGCTTCGTCGTCGAGGTTGTGGCCGGTGGCCACCACGTCGTAACCGCCTTCCAGGGCATGGTGGTTGAACAGGTGGCGCTTCGACAGCCCGCAGGCGCCGCACGGCGACCGGCTGCCCTTGGTGGCGGCCGACGGGATGTCGAACCCGTGGTCGGTGGGCAGGTCCACCTCGATCAGCTTGAGCTGGCGGGACTCGGCGAAGGCCCGCGTGTACGCCCGGGACTCGTCGGAGTACTCGCCGATGCCGAGGCCGAGGTAGAGGCCGTCGCACTCGTAACCGAGGTCACGCAGGATCTCCCAGGCGCCGAGGGAGTCCTTCCCGCCGGACACCGCCATGAGCACCCGTTCGCCGGGGCGGATCATGTCGTAGGCGTGGATGGCCCGCCGCACCTGCTCGCGGCAGTGCCGCAGGAAACAGTCGGAGCAGAAGGCGGCGTTGTGCCGGCGGACATCGATGACAGCAGGGGCCTTGCAGCGCCGGCACTTCACGACTCGACCATCCCTAGAAGTTGCTAGCCGCCGGAGATAACCGGGCGGATCTCGACGGTGTCCGGGTCTTCCAGGCGGTCGTCGTGGGTGACGAGTACCTCGTTGCGGATGACGAGCACGCTCTCGGGGTTCACGCCGAGGTGTTCGAGGAGCTTGGAGACCCGTACGGGGCCGGGCAGGCTGAGCTCACGCTTGGGGTTGCGCAGGACGACCTTCACCGTCCCCACGCTAGCCCCCCGGTTCCTCGCAGCCGTCAGCGGGGAGGCCTGTAGTCAGCGAGGAGGCTCGTAGACGGAGATGCTTACCTCTTCGCCGGGCCGGAGCACCTCGCGGTGGAGGACCTTGTGAGGCTCCTCCGCCTTCTTGCGGGCCCAGCCCATCAGGCCCATGAGCGCGCCGAAGGCGAGCCAGCCGTTCGACCCCTTGCCCATGCCCCGGCGCAGAGCCAGCCGGGCCAGGCTCTTCAACAGGCCGGTCATATCCGGCGGATCTCGATGACGGCGCGGCGCTTCTTACCGGAGCGCCGTCCGATGACGTAGGCGACGACGACGATCGCCACCGCCACGATCGGGGCGGCGGCCATGACGGTCGTCTTGGCCCGCTCCCCCACCGGTTCGATGCCGTCGCGGATGGCCCGGAGCTTCGCCTCGATGTCGGCCCGGGTGATCGTCCCGCGGCCATTGGTGCCGCTCAATGGCTCTTCTCCTTCTTTCCCGGGGGCGTTGGGCTTCCCGGCCCGAGGGTCACCCAGCTGAGCCCGGCCCCCACCACCAGGGCGACGGCGACGATGAAGTACGGAATCCACGACAGGTTGTTCTCGAAGACGTCCGTCTCCGTCTGGAGCGCCCGGACGCTGGCCAGCCCGAGGAACACGGCCCCGATACCGACCAGCACCGAACCGATGATCCCGAAGGCGACGACCTTCCCCAACCGCTTGAGCGGATCGAGGGTCTCCTGCTTGGCGTAGGCGACGACGAGATCGGCGAGCTCTCTGGCCTCTGAGCCCAGCGCATCGGTGTTGGCCACCCGGGCACTCCTTCTCGGTCGTCGGCCCCCAGAGGTCGGGGTCTTGTATACCCCACCGCCAAGCGACGCAAGGGAAAGACAGTAATCAGAGGTCGGGTTGCGGTCCGGGATAGTTGGCCAGCAGGGCGACGAGCCGGTCCTGGAGGACCCGCCCGTCGGCCTCGCTGAAGGGACCGTTGGCCAGGAGCGCGAAGCTCAACCGGCGCCGCCCGTCGACGACGCCGACCAGACCGGTGACCCCCTTGATGGAACCGGTCTTCCCTCGCAAGCGGCCTTCGAAGGGCGTATCCACGAACCGGCGGGCCAGCGTGCCCGTCCGACCGGCCACCGCCAGGCTGGCCCGCACCCCGGGGTTGCGCCGGACGACCCGCGCGAGAAGCTCGCAGGTGACCAGGTTGCTGGCCTCGAGCCCCGACCCGTCGCCGAGCCGCAATCCCTCGACCGGCAGTCCCATTTCGGCCAGCGCGCCGGCCACGGCCTTCGTGCCCGCCGACGTGGAGCCGTCGTTGGCGGCCTTGCGGCCCAACTCTCGCGTCAGCAACTCGGCGGCGGTGTTGTCGCTCTCCCGCACCATGGCCGCCGCCACTTCGGACAGCGGCGCGGAGCGGACCTCGGCCACCGTCTTCGCCCCGGGCGGGGGCGAGCCACTGCCGGGGGGCCCGGTCACCGTGATGCCCCGCCGCAGCGCGAGGCGGGTCAGTTCGGCGGCGGCGTGGGCGGCCGGATCGTCGGCCCGGGTCTCCGGCGGGGTGAAGACGGGGAACCCCCCGTTGACCATCAGTGCCCCGAGGGGACCGACCTCGTTGTCGATGACGTAGCTGGGCTTCCAGGTCGGGACGAAGCGGGCCCGGTCGTAGCGGGAGTCGTCGCCCGAGATCCCGCCGGCCACGGTGCGGACCCCGGCCGCGGCCAGTTCGTCGACCAGCGTGACCAACGGCGTGGGGGCACGATCCTCCGTCCGGGGCCGTTCAGCCAGGTAGGTGGCGTACTCCGGCGTCGCCAGAAAGGGGTCGCCGGCACCCACCAGCCACAGGGGCCCGACCGCGCCGTCGCGAGGTTCGTCGGCGGCCAGAAGTCTGGTCTTGAAGCGAAAGTCCGGCCCGAGGACGTGAAGGGCGGCCGCCGCCACCAGAACCTTCTGCGTGGAGGCGGGCGTCAGGGCGAGGTCGGGCCGTCGGGAGAAGACGGGCCTCTCGTCCTCGTAGACGACGAGACAGGAGGATGGGAATCCGCCCAGCAGCGCGTCGGCCGCCCGCTCCAGCTCAACGGTGCCCTGGAGCTCGGCCAGCAGGGCCGGCAGCCGCCCGGGCGACCACACCGGGTCCGCG
>CAZCVW010000144.1:0-8145 GCA_964502185.1 uncultured Burkholderiales bacterium | reverse complement strand
GGCGCCCCGCAGGCCGACGGCGCCGCCTACGACCCGGCCACCGGCGCCTGGCGCAAGCTGCCGCCTGCGCCGATCGCCGCCCGCACGGAGCCCTTCGCGACCTGGACCGGCACCGAGGTGCTGATCTGGGGAGGGGACGACGAAGACAGCGGAATCCTCACCGATGGGGGTGCCTGGAATCCGGCCACGAACCGGTGGCGGTCGTTCGGGCCTGCTCCGCTGACGGCGACCCGGGGCTTCTCGGCGGTCTGGGCCGGTGAGGGCCTGGCGGTGTGGGGAGGTTGGGACGAGGAGGGCAACGGCCACAACGAGGGCGCCTTCCTGCGCGCCGCCACCGGCCAATGGACCCCGATCCTGGGCGCGCCGATCGCGGGACGCCAGAGCGCCGACATCGGCTTTGCGCAGGGCCGGGTGATCATCTCGGGAGGCGTCAACACCGACGGCGACCCCGTGAGGGACGGCGCCGCCTGGGACCCGGCGTCCCAGGCCTGGACCCCCATCGCCGATCGCCCCGTTCCCGGCGCTTGCGAGGACATGACCTTCTGCCCGGCACTGTGGACCGGTCGCCAGGTGCTGTTCCCCATCGCCGGCCTGGCCTACGAACCGGCCACCGACAGCTGGGCCCCCCTCTCGCCCTTTCACGCCGACGACTCGGCCTGGAAGGAAGAAGCCACGGTGTGGGCCGGCGACAAGATGATCCAGTGGGGCGGGATCCCCAACGAGGAGGATGGGCCGGACGCACAGCGAGTGGGCGGCGCCTACGACCCCTCGGCCGACCGTTGGAACGACCTCGAAAGCGCGCCGTTCGTGTCCCGTAGCGGGCATTCGGCCACCTGGACGGGTACGGACATGCTGGTGTGGGGCGGCTACGACGGGGAGTCGACGTTGGCCGACGGTGGCGCCTACCGCCCCGTTCACTAACTGTTCACGGTGGCGTCAAGCTAGGCTCACGCCTCCGTTCCTCCCAGGGACTGTCAGCCTCCTCCCAGGAGGTGCCCGCCTCCTCCCAGGATGTGATGGAAGACCTCGCGCTCTGGTTCGTCATAGCCGTCGCTCTCGGCTTCGACTACACCAACGGCTTCCACGACGCAGCCAACTCGATCGCCACCGTCGTGGCGACCCGGGTGTTGTCACCCCGCTACGCGGTGATCTGGGCCGCCTTCTTCAACTTCATTGCCTTCCTGGTCTTCCATGACGCCGTGGCCAGCACCATCGCCAAGGGCGTCGTCCATCAGGAGATCCTGTCGATCGGCGTTGTCTTCGCCGGCCTCGTCGGAGCGATCGCCTGGAACCTGGTGACGTTCTACCTGAGCCTGCCGTCCTCCTCGTCCCACGCGCTGGTGGGCGGCATCGCCGGGGCGGCGGTGGCCAAGTCCGGTTTCGACGCGGTGCTCACGAGCGGCCTGTCCAAGATCGGCGTCTTCATCGTGCTGGCGCCCCTGATCGGCCTGGCCCTGGCCTTCATCACCATGGGGGGGGTGCTGAACCTCAGTAAGCGGGCCAAGAACGTCGACCGGCTGAACCGGCGCTTCCGGAGGCTCCAACTCGTCTCCGCCGGCGCCTACAGCCTGGGCCATGGGGGCAACGACGCCCAGAAGACGATGGGCATCATCCTGGCCCTGCTCATCGCCACCGGGCACGCCAGCCCCGACGCCGACGTGCCCCTCTGGGTGGTGCTGTCGGCCCACAGCGCCATCGCCGCCGGAACGCTCTCCGGTGGGTGGCGGATCGTCCACACCATGGGTTCGAAGATCACCAAGCTGCAGCCCGTCGGTGGCGTCTCCGCCGAGACGGCGGCGGCGGTCACGCTGTTCTTCGTGTCGGCCCGAGGCATCCCGGTCTCCACCACCCACACCATCACCGGTTCCATCGTGGGCGTGGGGTCGATCCAGCGGCTGTCCGCCGTCCGCTGGGGCGTCGCCGGCCGGGTGGTGTGGGCCTGGGTGCTGACGATCCCCGGGGCGGCGATCATCGCCGCCGCCACGTTCAGCGGGCTGCGGGTCTTCTAGGCCTGTGGACCGACGAGCGCTCTTCTTCTTGTGTGCCGCCGCTCTGGCCGGTGTGCTGACGCCCGTGACCGAGGACAACCTGGCCTGGGCCCCGAAGGTAGTGGCCCTGACCTATGTCGTACTGGCCCTGGCCAGTTACCTCGACTGGCGCACCAACCACCGCTAGCTGAAGCCCGGCTCGCCGCCCATGAAACCGGCCATGAACTGGCCGATGATGCTGGCCAGGTCGACCTCGACGGCGCCGTCGGGGGCCTTGATGTCGCGGTTCAGCTTGGCCACGTCGACCCGCAGGGCGACCCGGCCGACGGCCTCGTCGGCGAACTGGCTGAGGTTCAGCTCGGCCCGCTTGATCCGGTCGTCGGCGACCCAGACGTCGGCCGCCACCGAGCGGTCGGGGATCTGCGCCGAGTCGAGCGGGAGTCCCGCCGCGGGGACGCCCATCCCGCGGAGGGCGGGGAGGAGCTTCTCGTAGACCCGCTTGATGGGCACGGTGAGCGAGTAGCGCTGGCCGGCGTCCTCCTTGTCGAGGCGCTTGACGGCCACGTCCTCGCCGAACGTCTTGCCGAAGGCGTCCATCAGCGCCTTGCCCTGGAGCGCGCCCAGGGACGGCACACCCTCGGCCGGGGCCTTGGCCCCCGGAACTACGCCGGCCAGGGCCTTCAGGTCGGCCGACAGCCAGCGACCGGCGATCGCGTCCTTCGCGAAGCCGAACCCGGCTTCGGTGGCCCCGGCGGCGAAGGCGTCGAGAGCCCCGGGGTCGGCCTCGAACAGCTTGGCGATCCCGGGCACGTCGGCCCGCATATAGAAGTGCTCGTCGACCACCCGGAGCTCGACGGCTTCGCCGAGGTCGCCGAGGTCGAGAACAGCGGCGAAGCTGTCGTCGGCGGCCGAGTCGCTGCGGCCCGGGTCGCGGGCGAAGGAGATCTGGCTGTCGCGCAACAGGTCGACACCCTTCTGATCTTCAGCCGTCGGGGCCTCCCCCTCGGCCCCGGGGCCCGGGGTGTCCCCGTGGAGGAAGAGGGCGAGCACGTCGGCGTCTTCGCCGACGAGCCGGATGGTGAACGAGCTCTTCGTTTCCCGGGCCGTGGCCTCGGCCGCTTCCCGCAGGGCGAGGTTGGGGGCGAGCACCTCGGCGGCCTGCCCGCAGGCGACGGCGAGGGTGGCGACGACGGCGGCGGCAGCGAACGGCCGGCGAAGGTTCATGTGCTCTCCTGTTCGTGGGTCGCCCGCCATCCGGCGCAGTGCCCGGGCACGATCCAGTCTGGCCCCACCACCGTCAGTTCGGCCAACGTTCTCGTCACAATCGTCTCGGAGCTGGCGCCCGAAAGGTGCAAACCGCCGATGAAGGCGTCGATGCCCTTCGTGGTATGTTCGCTACGACCGTGAAGGGAATCCCGTGAGGTTCCCACGGAGGAGACAATTTGCGCGAGCAACCTGCATGGATCGCCCCTGACCCCGACCCGGGGAAGGGGCGTTGGCTTTTGCGGGCCAGGGTGTTCGAGGCCGCCGACCTCAAACGGGCCATCACCCGCATCGCCCACGAGATCGTCGAGCGCAACCACGGCGCTTCGGATCTCGTCCTCGTCGGCGTGTACACCCGGGGCGTGGCGATGGCCGGCCGCCTGGCCGAGGCCATCTCCAGCTTCGAGGGGACCGAGGTCCCCATCGGAACATTGGACGTCTCCTTCTACCGCGATGACATCGGGCTGCGGAGCGTGTCGCCGCTCGGCCCCACGGAGGTCCCGGTCGACGTGACCGGCCGCGTGGTGGTGCTCGTCGACGACGTGCTCTTCACCGGGCGGACCACCCGCTCCGCCCTCGATGCCCTGGTCGATTTCGGGCGACCCAAGGCGATCCAGCTGGCCGTGCTCGTGGACCGCGGCCACCGGGAGTTGCCGATCCGGGCGGACTACGTCGGCAAGAACCTCCCCACCAAGTGGGACGAGGACGTCCGGGTCCGCTTCGCCGAAGTGGACGGCGAGGACGTCGTCGAGATCTGGGAATTAGTGGAGGAGGAAGCAGAGTGAAGCACCTGCTGGGCATCGACGACCTTGGCGCCGGCGGCATCACCCAGATGCTCGACCTGGCCGAGTCGTTCCTGGAGGTGACCCGTCGGGACATCCCGAAGGTCCCGGCGCTGCGGGGCAAGACCGTCGTGTCCATGTTCTACGAGGACTCCACCCGCACGCGGCTGTCGTTCGAGACGGCCGCCAAGCGTCTCTCGGCCGACACGATGACCTTTTCGGCCGGGTCGTCGTCGCTCCGCAAAGGCGAGTCGCTGCTCGACACCGTCCGCACCGTGGAGGCGATGGGCATCGACGCCCTCGTCGTCCGGCACCGGTCGGCCGGGGTCCCACAGCGCATGGCCGGCTGGGTCGACGCCTCGGTCATCAACGCCGGTGACGGCTGGCACGAGCACCCCACCCAGGCCCTGCTCGACGCTTTCACCCTTCGCCGCCGCCGGGGGCCGTCCTTTCACGGCATGCGGATCACCATCGTGGGCGACGTGAAGCACTCCCGCGTGGCCCGGTCCAACGTGAAGGCGTTCTCCGCCCTCGGCGCCGAGGTGACCCTGGTCGGGCCGCCCACGCTCATGCCCCCCGACCTCGAAGGGTGGCCGGTGAAAGTGAGCTACGAACTGGACGACGTCCTCCCGAGAACGGACGTGCTCTACGTGCTGCGCATCCAGCGGGAACGGATCTCGGAGGCGCTGTTCCCCACCTTGCGGGAGTACGCCACCCGCTTCGGGATCACGGCCGAGCGCCTGGCCCGGCTTCCCGGCGACGCGCTGATCATGCACCCTGGCCCCACCAACCGGGGTCTGGAGATCGCCGCCTCGGTGGCCGACGACCCCCGATCGGTGATCAACGAACAGGTGGCCAACGGGGTGGCCGTCCGCATGGCCGTCCTCTACACCCTGCTCGGCAGCGGGCCGGTGGCGGCATGAGCCCTGAGATTCTCCTCAAGGGTGGCAAGGTCATCGACGCGAACGGTGAACGCACGGCCGACGTGCGGGTCAAGGGCGGTGTGATCGCCGAGGTCGGGCCCGGTCTCGACCCTGGTCTCGACTCTGGGACCAACAACGGCGCCAAGGTGCTCGACGCTTCCGGCTGCGTGATCGCCCCCGGGCTCGTTGACCTCCACGCCCACCTCCGGGAACCCGGCGGCGAGGACGCCGAGACCATCGAGACCGGGGCGAGGGCGGCCGCCCTCGGTGGCTACACGGCCATCGTGGCCATGCCCAACACGAATCCGCCGATCGATAGCGCGGCGGTGGTCGAGCAGGTGGTCGCCGCCGGCCGGCGGGCCATCTGCCACGTGTTCCCGTCCGCCTGTATCACCAAGGAGCGGGCGGGCCACGAGTTGGCCCCCATGGGCGAGCTCCACGGGTTGGGCGTGCGGATCTTCACCGACGACGGCACCTGCGTCGCCGATGCCGGCCTCATGCGCCGGGCGCTGGAATACGCCCTGGCCCTCCCCGGCGCCGTGCTGGCCCAGCACTGCGAGGACCCGGCCCTGGCCCGGGGAGGTCATATGCACGAGGGCCCCTGGTCCTCGTGGCTCGGCATTCCCGGCCAACCCTCCGAGTCGGAGTCGGTGGTGGTCGCCCGCGACATCGCCCTGGCCGGCCTCACGGGGGGGCGGATCCACTTCCTCCACCTGTCGACGGCCGCCTCCATCGAGCTGGTGCGGGCGGCCAAGGCCCGCGGCCTGGCGGTGACCGCCGAGGCCACCCCGCACCACTTCACGCTGACCGACTCCCTGTGCTGTTCCTACGACCCGGTTTTCAAGGTGAACCCGCCGCTGCGCACCGAGGTCGACGTGAAGGCGGTGAAGGAGGGCCTGGCCGACGGCACCATCGACGCCATCGCCACCGACCACGCCCCCCATCCCCAGGAAGAGAAGGAACGCCCCTTCGACGAGGCACCGCCCGGCATGCTCGGGCTCCAGACCGCGCTGGCGTTGACGATCACCGAACTGGTGGCGCCGGGGATGATGACCCTGGCCCAGGCGATTGCCCTCCTCTCCTGGCAGCCCGCCCGCATCGCCGGCCTCGAGAGGGAGCACGGCGGCCCGATCGAAGCGGGGCGACCGGCCCACCTGTGCGTGATCGACCCCGCCGACGTATGGGAGGTCGACCCGGCCAAGCTGGCCAGCCGCTCCCGGAACACGCCCTACGCCGGGCGCAAACTCACCGGCCGGGTCCGCCACACCCTGCTGGCCGGAGAACCGGTCGTCATCGACGGGGTGGCCCAACGTTGACCCCAACGAGTACACCGGCGCTGCTGGTCCTGTCCGACGGCGCCACCTTCGAGGGTGAGGTGATCGGTTACCGGCCGGAGTCCGGTGTCGCCACCGGTGAGGTCGTGTTCAACACGGCGCTGTCCGGTTACCAGGAAGTGCTGACCGACCCGTCCTACGCCGGGCAGGTTGTCGCCTTCACCTGCCCCCACATCGGCAACTATGGCGTCAACCCCACCGACGAGGAGAGCACAAAGCCCCACTGTGGCGGGATCGTCGTGCGCGACCTGGCCCGGCGCCCGTCGAACTGGCGGTCCACCGAAAGTCTCGGCGCCTACCTGCAGCGTCATCGTGTCCCCGGCATCGCCGGCATCGACACCCGCCGCCTCACCCGCCATCTCCGGGACCACGGGGCCCTGCCCGGCGCCTTCGGTACCGACGAATCGGCCGTGCGGGCCACGGCGGCCAGCGCCCCGAGCACCGACGGTCTCGACCTCGTGGCCACCGTGACGACGGGAGCGCCCTACGCCGCCGCTCCGAACCGTTCGGACGCCCGGTTCTCGGTGGTGGCCTACGACTTCGGCATCAAGACGTCCATCCTCCGGCGCCTCACCGCCGCCGGCTGCCGAGTCGAGGTCGTCCCGGCTTCGACGCCGGCCGGCGAGATTCTGGCCCGCCGGCCCGACGGCGTCTTTCTCTCCAACGGCCCCGGCGACCCGGCCGCGGTGGCCGGCGCCCCCGAGGCGATCGCCGCGCTGGTCGGCGAGGTCCCCATCTTCGGGATCTGTCTCGGTCACCAGCTGCTGGGTCTGGCGCTGGGCGGGCGCACCTCCAAGCTGGCCTTCGGTCACCACGGTGCCAACCACCCGGTGCGCCGCCTCGCCGACCACTCCGTCGAGATCACCAGCCAGAACCACAACTACGCGGTCGACGCCGACTCGCTGTCCCTCGGATCTGGGCCGAGCGGCGTCGAGATCACCCACGTGAACCTGAACGACGGTGTGGTGGAGGGCCTGTCCGTCCCCGGCCAGCGGGCGTTCTCGGTGCAGTACCACCCCGAGGCCGCCCCCGGGCCCCACGACGCCGCCTACCTCTTCGACGAGTTCACCGCGCTTATGGAGATTGGCTGATGCCGAAGCGCACCGACCTCGAAACCATCCTCGTCATCGGGTCCGGACCGATCGTGATCGGTCAGGCCTGCGAGTTCGACTACTCCGGGACCCAGGCCTGCAAGGTGTTGCGCCAGGAGGGGTTCCGGGTCGTCCTCATCAACTCGAACCCGGCGACCATCATGACGGACCCCGACATGGCCGACGCCACGTACATCGAGCCGCTCGACCTCGACTCGCTCACCCGGGTCATCGAGAAGGAACGGCCCGACGCCCTGCTCCCGACGCTGGGCGGGCAGACGGCCCTCAACCTGGCCATCGAGGCAGCCGAGGCCGGCGTGTTGGAGCAGTTCGGAGTCGAGCTGATCGGCGCGGGCGTCGAGGCGATCCGCACGGCCGAGGACCGGCGGTCCTTCAAGGCGGCCATGGTCGAGATCGGCCTGAACGTCCCGCGCTCCGGCATCGCCTACTCGCTGGAAGAGGCGATGGTGGTGGGCGAGGAGATCGGGTTTCCGCTGATCGTGCGGCCGTCCTTCATCCTCGGCGGGGGCGGCACCGGCCTCGCGGCGTCGGCCGAGGAGCTCGAACCCATCGCCGCGGGCGGCCTGTCGGCCAGCCCCATCTCCGAGATCCTGCTGGAGCGGTCGGTGGCGGGCTGGAAGGAGTACGAGCTCGAGGTGATGCGGGACCAGGCGGACAACGCCGTCGTGGTCTGCTCCATCGAGAACTTCGACCCCATGGGCGTCCACACCGGCGACTCCATCACCGTGGCTCCCGCCCAGACC
>CAZCVW010000143.1:0-8263 GCA_964502185.1 uncultured Burkholderiales bacterium | reverse complement strand
GGGGCGACGGCCGGGCCGGTGGTCGCCGGGGCGGCCGTGGTGTCCGGGGTGGGGGCGGCGGTGGTGGTCGTCGGGTCGGGCGGGATGGTCGACGTGGGCAACGCCTCGGTTGTCGTCGTGGACTTCCCGATCACGACACCCTTCTGCTGGCGTTCACCGCCGCCGCAGGCCGACAGAAGAGCCACGGCCACGCCGAGGGCCGTGGCCCGGACGGCGAAGCGCCGCGAACGAGAGGCATAGCTGTGCTTCGCGACCACTTCGACCCTCCAGCGCCCGATCCGATTGATCCCTTCGGTGATCGGCGCGCGGTCCGTGTCCATTCACGTTGTGACGACGCACTTGTCCAATTCGTCCCGCGCCTTCCGGGCTCCTGCCTTCTTCCCGGGGACACTCCGGGCCGCGGGCAGCCGTTAGCCTTGGTCCGAGCGCCGAGTTCGGCCGGGCCGAAAGGTCTGCGCTCTTCTGCGGCCCGAGACGAACGAGGTGCGAGAGTGTTCGAGCGCCTGGGTGACCTGGAAAACGAGCTCACCGCCCTCGAGGAACGGCTCCCGTCGATCTACGCCGGCGGTGACCAGGCGGCGACGCGCCAGGCGGGCCGCCGCCACGCCGAGTTGCGGCCGATCGTCGGCGCCGTCAACGAGTTGAGAGCCGCCCAGCAGGATCTGGATGACGCCAAGGAGATGTTGCACTCCGAGACCGATCCAGAGATGCGCGAATACCTCCGGGCCGAGATGGCCGAGAAGGAATCGGCCGTGGCCGACATCGACGCCCGGCTCAAGGTGCTGCTCCTGCCCCGTGATCCGAACGACGACAAGAACGTGATCGTCGAGATCAGGGGCGCCGAAGGCGGCGAAGAGGCCAACCTGTTCGCGGGCGACCTCGTGCGGATGTACGAGCGGTACGCCGATCGCCAGGGCTGGAAGGTCGAGATGCTCTCCAGCCAGCCGTCGGACATGGGCGGCTACAAAGAGGCGTCGTTCATGGTCAAGGGCGACCAGGTCTGGAGTCGCCTCAAGCACGAGGCGGGCCCGCACCGGGTGCAGCGGGTGCCCGTCACCGAGAGCCAGGGCCGGATCCACACCAGCGCGGCGACGGTGGCCGTGCTCCCCGAGGCCGAGGAAGTCGACGTCGAGGTCAACCCGAACGACCTCGAGATCGACGTCTACCGGTCGACAGGCCCGGGCGGTCAGTCCGTCAACACGACCGACTCGGCCGTGCGGATCACCCACAAGCCGTCCGGGATCGTGGTCTCATGCCAGGACGAGAAGAGCCAGCTCCAGAACAAGGACAAGGCCATGCGGATCCTGCGGGCCCGGCTCCTCCAGGCCGAGCAGCAGCGCCAGGCCGACGAGCAGTCGAGCGCCCGGCGGGCGCAGGTGGGCAGCGGCGGCCGCTCCGAGAAGATCCGCACCTACAACTTCAAGGAGAACCGGGTCACCGACCATCGCGTCGGCGTGACGGTGCACAAGCTCGACCAGGTGCTCCAGGGTGACCTCGACCAGCTGGTCGCCGCCCTCGTCGAGGCCGACCGGGCCGCTCAGCTGTCCGGAGGGGAGAGCTGACGCTGCCGGCTACCTGGGAGGAGCTCCACGCCGAGACGGCGGGGCTGCTCGAGGTCCACGAGGCTCGCTGGCTGGTGGAGGAGGCCAGTGGCCTGCCCTGGACCGACTGGGCCCGGCCGGCCACCGCCCGGGGCGCCGGGCACCTGTCGGTCATGGTTGATCGGCGCCTGGCCGGTGAACCCCTCCAGTACGTGATCGGGCGCTGGCCTTTCCGCGACCTGGAACTAGTACTCGACCGCCGGGTGCTCATTCCCCGTCCGGAGACCGAGGTCGTGGCCGAGGTCGCCCTGACCGAAGCGGAGCGGACCGGGGTCCGGCGGGGCGAGCCCGACCCATGGGGGGCCGCCGATCCTGTCTATCCCGTGGCCGATCTGGGAACCGGCTCCGGGGCGCTGGGCCTGGCGCTCGCCGCCGGGCTGCCCGAGGCGGAGGTCTGGGTCACCGACGCCGACCCCGGCGCCCTCAGTGTGGCCCGGGCCAACCTGGCGGCGGTGGGACTGGCCGCCACCCGGGTACGGGTCGCCGAGGGCGTATGGTACGAGGCGCTTCCCGAGGGTTTGAGAGGTAACTTGCGCGTGATCGTCTCCAACCCGCCGTATGTCGCCGAGTCTGAGTTCGACGGGCTTCCCGCCTGTGTGCGCGACCACGAGCCCCGCCGCGCCCTGGTGGCCGGCCCTCGCGGCACCGAGGATCTCGAGGTGCTCATCGACGGGGGACTGGACTGGCTCGCCCCCGGCGGGGCGCTGGTGCTCGAGCTCGCCCCCCACCAGGCGGCGTCGATGGCCGGATACGCCCGGGGGCGCGGGTACTCCGAGGTTGAGGTGCATCCCGACCTGGCCGGGCGGGACCGGGTGCTTGTGGCGAGGGTGAAGTGAGCGAGATCCTCCGGGCCGACGATCCGGAGGCGACGGACGCGGTGTTGGACGTGCTCGACGACGGCGATCCCGTTGCCCTGCCGACGGACGCGACCTACGTGCTCGCCGTCGATCCCTTTGTGGACAATGCTTCCGAGGAGCTCTTCGGGCTCCTGCGCCGGCCTCGCGACCAGGATCTGCCCATGCTGGTGGGGACCGTGGAGCAGGCCGAGGAGTGCGTGACGGCCCTGACGGACGCCGCCCGCAAGCTGATGACCCGGCTGTGGCCCGGCCCGCTGACCCTGGTGCTCGTCCGCCATCCCGAGCTGGCCGCCGACCTCGGTGAGGACGAGCTGACCGTCGGGGTGCGAATCCCGCGCCACCCGCTACTTCGGAATCTGTGCCGCCTCGGCGGTCCGATCGCCGTGGCCACCGCCATCGCCGAACCCGGCGGCCCGGGGCTGCACACCGCCCAGGCCATCTCCGACGCCTTCGGCGATGCCGTGCCGCTCGTCCTCGACGGCGGCTCGTGCCAGGGGCCGCATTCGACCGTGGTCGACGCCACCGGCACCGATGCGCTGCTCATCCGGGAGGGCGCCATCCCCTGGGACGAGGTGCTGCGGGCGATCAAGGGCTGACCTAGTGGCCTCACCGCCGGGCATCGGTTGAGCGCGAGGCCGCGACAGCTACGAGCCGCGAGGCGGCGGCTTGAGCTTGGAGAGCCCCTCCAAGCCTTGCGTCCCCGTCGACGTGGCGGCCGCCCGGTTCGAGGCGACGAGTTCGTTGTAGACCTCTTCCCGGTGAACGGGCACCGAGCGGGGGGCCTGGATGCCGAGTCGCACCTGGTCGCCCCGCACTTCGAGGACAGTGACCACGACCCCATCCCCGATCATGATGCTCTGGTTGGCCCGGCGGGTGAGGACGAGCACGCGGCTTGGTCCTTCCTAGCCCTCGCCGGGTACGAGTGGTGTCCGGGGACTGTAGCGGGCGGGTTCGAGCAGGGCCTGGGCGGCGGAGCGGGTATGGCGGTTGACCACGACGGGACCGAGCAGGTTGGCGGTCGAGTCGGCTATCCGGTCGCCCACCGTCACGATGACCAGCAGCAGGGCATCGTCGGCCGATTCCAGGCCGAGGCGTTCGGCCACGTCGTCGTCGATCTCCGGCTCGTAGTCGGGGAAGAACGGGCCGGGCGGCACGACGACGAACTCCGGCTGGCCGGAGCCGGAGTCGGTGTCGGTGCCGCGCAGGACCGAGAACAAGCTGTCTGCCCCTCCGATCCGGTTGAGCACGAAGCGCCGGACGTCGGGGAAGCCGGGCAGGCCGGCGTCGAAGACCAGCTCGGGAATCTGGGTGTCGGGGTTCATCGGGGAGTCGGGCTCATCGTAGAAAGTCGACCAGCGACGGGGTGATCACCCGGGCGGTGGCGGCCAGGGCGGCCTGGTAGGCCACCTCGGCCAGCTGGAGTTGGACGGTCGACTCGGCCAGGTCCACGCCCTCCACTTCGGAGAGCTGGTTCTTGCCGTCGAGCTGGTTGGACTCCGTGCGCGATTGCATGATCTCGACCTGATGGTATCGAGAGCCCACGGTGGCCAGGGAGTTCTGGATCCGGAGGAAGGCGGCGTCGAGGTTCGTCAGGTCCGTCGCCGTGAGCTGGGTGGGGTCGGTCCGGAGGTGGTTGGCAATGTCCGCCATGACCGTGAACAGGTCGGTTCCATTGGGCCCGAAGACGTCCTCGCCGGTCAGGCTGACCTGCACTTTCACTCCGGGGGCAACGGTCCGGGCGATCGTCCCGGTGTCGCCCTGGTAGGCGCCGGAGGCGTCGTAGGCGACGCCGATGCCGGCTGTCCCGCCGAAGATCGGCTGGTCCAGGTACTTGGTGTTGGCCACGGCGAGCATGCCCTGGCGCAGCACGTCGACCTCGGCGGCCAGCGCCTCCCGGCCGGATTGGCCGAGGGCGGCGTTGACGCCGGAGAGGGCCAGCTCCCGGGTGCGACGCACGAGGGCCAGTCCGTCGGACAGCGTCGTGTCGGCTGTGCCGAGCCAGCCGATCCCGTCGGCCGCGTTGCGTAGCAGCTGGTCGGAGCGACGCACGTCGGAGCGGAGCCGCAGGGCGGAGACCGTGCCGGTCGGGGAGTCGGAGGGGCGCACGAGCGAGCGTCCCGACGACATCTGTTCCTGGATGCGGCCCAGCCGGGCCAGGTTGGACTGGAGGTTGGCCAGCGCGTTCTGGGACATCGAGCGCTGCGTGACCCGTAGACCGGAAGACATGTCAGGCCCTCCCGCTACCGGCCCACGATGCCGGTGCCGTTGATCAGGGTGTCGAGCATCTGGTCGACCGCGGTGAGGAAGCGGGCGGCGGCGTCGTAGGCGTGCTGGAACATCACCATGTTGGCCATCTCCTCGTCGAGGTTGACCCCGGCGACGGATTGGCGGGCGTCGTCGACGTGGCGGGTGATAGCGACCTGCACGTCGACCCGCCGGTTGACGGCCTGGGTCTCGACGCCGAGGGCGACGACGAGCGTCTGATAGGTGTCGTCGGGGCCGGAGAGCTCGGCGAGGCGCTGGGCCAGGGAGCCGTCGAGCGGCTTGCCCGCCTCCGCGGCGGCGGCCAACAGCTTGGGGTCGGCGAGGATGTCGGCGTTGACGGCCAGGCCGGTCGGCCCGAAGCTGAAGAAGTCCCGCCCGGTCGACCCGTCGAGCGCGTAGCCCGTGGTGTGGACGGCGTTGACGTCGTCGGCGACCTGCTGGGCCACGGCGGCCAGCGCCGTCCGGTGGCGGGGCAGGACGTCGTTGACGGCGCCGAGGAGAGCACCGGCCTCGCCGGTGGTCGACGCCGGGTAGCCGTCACGCTCCCACAGGATCCGAACGGTCTGGGCCGGGTCCGTGTCGATGGCGACCTCGAGGGTCTCGGTGCGGGTCCCTCTCACCAGCGCGTGGCCCCCGACGAAGACGTCGGTCATGCCCGCCTCGCCCGTCCGGACGGTCACGCCGACCCTCTCGGCCAGGCCGGAGATGAGCAGGTCGCGCTGGTCCATGAGCTCGTTGGGGGACAACCCGCCGAGCACGGCCGCTTCGATCGAGTGGTTGAGCTCCGCGATCCGGGTGGCGCTGGCGTTGACGTCGGCCACCGTCGCCTCCAACTCGGCGATGCCCGAGGTGCGCAGCCCGCCCAGCGCGGAGTCGAGCGCCGAGAAGCTGGCGGCCAGCGTCGTCGCCCGCTCCACCAGCTGCGTCCGGGCGGCCAGGTCCCCCGGGCGATTGGCCACGTCGTCCCAGCCGGCCCAGAAGTCGGCCATCAGCGCGGACAGCCCGGTGTCGGACGGCTCGCCGAAGGCCAGCTCGACCCGGGTGAGCACGTTCTGGGTGCGGGTCAACCCGGCCTCGGTGGCGTGCTCCTGGTACCCCCGCAGCTCCAGGAACTGGTCGCGCAGGCGGGCCACGGTGGAGGACTTGACGCCCTGGCCACCCCCGGTCCACTTGGCGTGGATAGCCGCGGTGAGCGGCCCGGAGTCGGCTGTCATGTCGACCCGCTGGCGGGAGTACCCGTCGGTGTTCACGTTGGCCGCGTTCTGCCCGGTGACCTCCAGGGCGCGCCGTTGGGCGTGCAGCGAGGAGAGGGCGATCCGCAGCCCGTCGAAGTCGCCCATCTACAGGGCCTCGTCGATGAACAGCGGCCGTTCGGCGCGAACGTCGGCCACCCGCCGGGCGGCGTAGGCCGGTGGGGTATACGACATGTCCCCGTAGTCGTCGGGCCGGGTGCTCCCGAGCGACGACATCACTTCGCGGACGGCGGCCTGGCCGCGCGACAGCAGCTCACGGTTGGTCTGGACCAGCCCGACGATCTCCTCGGTGAGCGAGAGGAAGGCCTGGCGCTGCTCGGTCAGCATGCCGCCCCAGGGGGACGGCGCAGCCTCGGCCAGGGCCCGGAGCGACGCTCCCGGGGGCAGCCCGATCTCGCCGGTCACCCGGTCCACCTCCACCGAACGTTCGAGTTCGGTGAACTTGATCTCCTCGAGCACCATCTCGACTTCCTTGGTGGCCCGGGGGAGCCATCGGGTGCTACCCGCGGCGAGCAGGAGCTGCTCTTCCTCCAGCTTGAAGAGAAGGAGCTCGAGCAGCTGCCGCTCCCTCCACAGGATGCTCGACAGCTCACGTAATCCCATCGGGGGCCTCCACATCTCAAGTGCATCGGACGGCCGGCCGAGAACTTGAGCCCGGGAGGGCCCCCCTTAACGTGGCCTTATCCGAGGATCCCCAGCTCGAAGGCCCGGCGGACCGCTTGGCGGCGATCCGTCACGCCCAGCTTCCGGTTGATGTTGGCCAGGTGCGACTTCACGGTGGCCTGACTGACCACCAGCCCCTCGGCCATCTCCCGGTTGGTCATGCCCTTGGCCAGGAGGCCGAGCACTTCAAGCTCCTTGGCGGTGAGCGGGTGTGCTGGATCGCCGGCGCGGGGCCGCTCTTCGGCCAGCGAGGGCGTGCCGGCCAGGCCCATGAGGACCGAGAGCGCCCCGGTCGTCAGGACGCGCTGACCGGCCGCCAGCTTGCGCACGGCGTCCTCGAGTTCGGCCGCGTCAATGGTGCGGGTGAGGACGGCGTCGGCTCCGGACGACAGCACCGGGCGCAATTCGCCCGCTTCCGAGACGGGCAGGAGCGCCAGCACGCGCAGGCCGGGATGAGCTCGCTTGGCCGCCACCACCAACTCGGACACCCGGGCATGGGCGGGACTGCCGGCCACGAGGAGATCGGGTTTGCCCGACCACATCCGAAGCAGTCCGTCGGAGATGTTGGCCGCTTGGCCCACGACCTCGACGCCGATGGAGGACAACACGCTGGTGACGCCCTCGCGAAACAGCGCCCATTCGTCCACGACGACGGCTCGCAGGCCCTCGATGGGGGGGTTGGAAGGAGGGCCGGGAGTGGGAGTCGTAGGGTCCATTCGTTCAGTGCCTATCGGCGGGAGGTCCGGGTGTTGAACACGTGTGCCCTCTTTCGAGCCGGTGCAAGCGGTTCCGGCCAAGAACGTCACCCGTGACCGCCATGGAAGCACGCAAACCGGGCTGTGGCTAGTTCTCTCGGGCTACGGGCCCTGGGCCTTGGGGGGGGTGGGGGCGCCTGCGTGATCATCCCCGTGGCCGATTGAGAGTCTCTTAACAGATCCGGATCATCGGCCGCCATGGACAACGCCGTGAACGGAACCCCTCTCTCTCTGACCGCCGACCAGGGTGCTGATCGCCCCGACGCCGAGAGCCTGGTCCGGGACCATCTCCCCCTCGTCCCTCACGTCGTGGCGGACGTCATGTCCAGGGTACCCAGGCACGTGCCCCGGGACGAGCTCGTCTCCGCGGCGCTGCTGGGCCTGGTCCAAGCGGCGAAGTCCTTCGACCCCTCCCGGGGCGTGACCTTCGACCGGTACGCCCGCCGGCGTATGCGGGGTGCCCTCCTCGACGACCTGCGCTCCCGGGACTGGGCCAGCCGCGGCGTCCGGGCCCAGGCCCGCAAGCATCGCCGCGTCACCGACGAGCTCACCGTGAGCCTTGGCCGCCCGCCGACCAGCCGGGAAGCCGCGGCCCACCTGGGCGTTCCCCGCGCCGAGGTGGACCGTCTGATCGATGACGTGCACCGGGCCACGGTGCTCAACTACGACGCCGTGTTCCGGGAGGCCGAGGACACCCTCGTGGCCGTCGGAGCCGATCCCGGCTCGGTGATCCTCGAACGGGAGCGCCGCGCCTACCTGCTGGACGCGGTGAGAGCCCTCCCCGAGCGTCTGCGCCTCGTGGTGGTGGGCTGCTTCTTCGAGGAGCGGCCCATGCTGGAACTCGCCCAGGAACTCGGTGTCACCGAGTC
>CAZCVW010000142.1:0-8312 GCA_964502185.1 uncultured Burkholderiales bacterium | reverse complement strand
GGCCGCCCGGGCCTCGTCGACCCGGGCGGCGACCAGGGGCACCAGGGTGGCGAGGCTGGCCCTGATGTCACCGAAGGCGCCCCACCGGGTCGGGATGTCGCGCCCGACCAGGGCCGGGTCGGAGTCCAGATGGAGCAGTTCGGCGGTGGCCGGGACGGGCGGACCGGGCCGGTACGGGTAGACCAGCATCGCCTTGGCGCCGATCACGAAGACCCGCTCGAAGCGGGCCAGGCCGGCGGCCACCGCGTCGGCGGCCAGGGTCGGCGTCCCGAGCATGCCCGACCACAGCGGATGGTCGGTGGGGAAGTCGAGGTTGGAGTGGAGCGGTGCCCCGAAGACCCGGGCCCCGAGCGACTCGGCCAGGGCCACGATCTCGGGCAGCGCCCCCGAGGCGGCGATCCCGTCGCCGGCGACGAGGGCGAGCCGCTCCGGGTCGACGCCGGCGAGCAGGCCGGCCAGTTCGTCGAGCCCCCCGGCCACGGAACGGCGCTCGACCTGCGCCCGGGGCGGGACCACTACGTCGCCGGTCTCGTCGAGCACGTCCATGGGCATGGAAACGAACACCGGCCCGGTGGGCGGGTTGGCGGCGTCGAGGAAGGCCCGGCGCAGCGTGGGGCCGAGCTCGCCGAGGTGGCGCACCTCGTGCTGCCACTTGGTGGCGGACCGGGCCAGCCCGACGAGATCGCCGGCCAGCAGCGGCTCGGCCAGGAGATGCCGGCGGTCCTGCTGGCCGGCGGTGACGACCATCGGTGTCCGGTTGGCCATGGCGTTCGTCAGGTTGCCGATCCCGCCGCCGAGGCCGGCGGACGTGTGCAGGTTGACGAAGGAGGGGCGGCCGCTGGCCTGGGCGTAGCCGTCGGCCATCCCGACGGCGACGTTCTCCTGGAGGACGAGCACGTACTCGAACTCCGGACGCGCCGCGAGCTCGTCCATGAACGGCAGTTCGGTGGTCCCGGGGTTCCCGAAACAGTGGCGCACGCCCTCGGAGGCGAGGACGTCGAGCAGCACATCGCGTCCGCTGTTCATGGGGCGACGGTACTCGCGCGCCTAACGTCGGCAGTCTCATGACCGAAGGCAGTTCGCGCGCCATCATCGCCGCCTTCCTGGCCAACCTGAGCATCGCCGTGGCCAAATTCGTCGGCTTCCTGTTTACCGGGGCGGCCTCGATGCTGGCCGAAGCGGTGCACTCCCTGGCCGACACGTCGAACCAGGGCCTCCTCATCCTCGGCGGACGGCGGGCCCGGCGACCCGCCGACGCCGAGCACCCCTTCGGCTTCGGACGGGAGCGCTACTTCTGGAGCTTCGTCGTGGCGGTCGTGCTGTTCACGGCCGGCGCGCTCTTCGCCCTGTTCGAGGGGGAGGAGAAGCTGCGCCACCCCCACGAGCTGGAGTCGGCCGGCTGGGCCATCGGCATCCTGGTGATGGCAGTCGGGCTGGAGGCGATCTCGCTGCGGACGGCGGTCCAGGAATCCCGTCACGTCAAGGGCTCCCTGTCGTGGGGCCAGTTCATCCGTAAGGCGAAGGTGCCTGAACTGCCCGTCGTCCTGCTGGAGGACACCGCCGCCCTGCTCGGCCTGCTCTTCGCCCTGGCCGGTGTCGGCCTCGCGGAGGTGACGGGCAACCCCCGTTTCGATGCGGCGGGCAGCCTGGCCATCGGCCTGGTCCTCGCGGGCGTGGCCATCACCCTGGCCGCCGAGATGAAGAGCTTCCTGATCGGTGAGGCCGCCTCGCCGGAGCGGGTGCGCACGATCGCCCGGGCGATCGAGTCCACGCCGGGTGTGCAGCGACTCGTCCACCTGCGCACCGAGCACCTCGGGCCCGACGACCTCCTCGTCGTCGGCAAGATCACGGTGGACGGTGCCGCCGACTCGGCCAGCACCGCCGCCCTCATCGACCGGGCCGAGGTGGCGGTGCGGGCGCAGGTGCCGGAGGCGCGGCTCATCTTCCTGGAGCCCGACGTGCTGCGCCCGGGCTCTTTCGACTGCTCGGGGGAGCTCCCGTAACAACTCTGTGACGACTGGCGGGGCGGCGCAGGGACGCCGACGCGCCCGTCGTACCTCAAGAGAGACCGTCTCGAGAGGACCTCCTCCCTTGCCCCTCGATGTCATCCATCCCGCGAAGCGCGTCCCGGTGCGGGCCGCGGCCCTGCGCATCATCCTGGCTCTCGGCGCCGTCGTCGTGATGCTGGCCGTGTTGTGGTATTCGCCGTTCGCCCGCGGCCTGCGCCGGGATCAGGCCGAGGCGCGCCAGGCGTGCGAGGCGACCTACGCCCGGCAGTTGGAGTGGAGCATCGCCAACCCGGACAGCGACTCGGTCACCGTGCGGGCCGCCGGCTCCGGTAAGGACGCCTTCCTCGACGACTGCCTTTCCCAGACGATCGGGACCGCGGAGTAGCGAGTACGGTCTCCTTTCCGTAGGTATCCATTGGGGAATCGACGCGGGGGAATCTCGTGAGTGTCGTACGGATCAACGCCATCACGGTTCCGGCCGAGCGGCGGGAGATGTTCGAGGAGCGCTTCGCCAACCGGGCCGGCGAGGTCGGCAAGTCGGAAGGTTTCGAGGCGTTCGAGCTGCTCCGGCCCACCGACGGGCGCGAGGTGTACCTCGTGTACACCCGCTGGCGTTCCGAGGACGACTTCAATGCCTGGGTGAACAGCCAGGCCTTCCAGCACGGCCACAAGCAGCACGGCGAGGGCGGCCCGGTCGGCTCGGCCAGCGAACTGTGGTCCTTCGACCTGATCCAGTCCGAGGACGCGGCCGTGGGCGGGGCCTGATCGACGGTCTGCGCCGTTTTCACGAGAGTTTCGCCTGGGTGGCCATCGCCGCCAACGCCGCCGCCGGCGTCGGCGCCCTGGCCGCCTGGTCCCGACCGGCGTCGCGGGGCCGTTGGGTGTGGATCCTCACCGGTGCGGCCCAGGTGGCGCTGCTCATCCAGGTGTCGGTCGGCGCCGCGCTGGTCTCGGGTGACCGATACACCGCCAGCCGGCTCCACATGTTCTACGGCTTCGTGGGCTTCGCCACCGTGGGCATGGCCTACGCCTCACGCGACGCCATGCGGGGCCGCCTCGAGATGTTCTACGGGCTCATCGGCCTGTTCCTGATGGGCATCGGGCTCCGCGCCATGATTTCGGGCCCCTGATGGCCCGCACCCGCGTCCTGTTGCTCTTCGGCGGCCAGTCCGCCGAGCATGACGTCTCCCGGGTCAGCGCGGTGGCCGTGGCCCGGGCCCTCGACCCCGATCGCTACGAGGTCGTCCCGGTCGGGATCGCCATGGACGGCCGCTGGGTGCTGGCCGAAGAGGCCGGCGCCGCGCTGGAGGGAAAGCGGGACTGGCCGGACGCGTTCGCGGTGGACGGTCCGCCCGTCCGCATGGGGGAGCGTTCGGGGTCCCTCGTCCGGCTGGAAGCGGTTGCGCCGACGGCGGGGGCTTCCTCCTGTGCTTCCTTTGGGGCCATCGACGTCGTCTTCCCCCTGCTGCACGGGCCCTACGGCGAGGACGGCACCGTCCAGGGACTCCTGGAGCTGGCCGGCCTGCCCTACGTCGGTTCGGGGGTGCTCGGTTCGGCGGTGGGGATGGACAAGGTGATGATGAAGCAGGCCTTCACCGCCCGGGGCCTGCCCGGTCCGGCCCACGTCCCGCTCCGGGAGGGCGAATTCCGGCCCGCCGATATCGACGCCGCCGCCGAGGACCTGGGCTACCCGTGCTTCGTCAAGCCCGCCAACCTCGGGTCGTCGGTCGGGGTCTCGAAGGCGAGGAACTGGTTCGAACTGACCGACGCCGTCACCGAAGCGCTGCGCTACGACGAGTGGATACTCATCGAGGAGGCGATCGACGGGCGCGAGATCGAAGTAGCGGTGCTCGGCGACCTGCCGCCGGAGGCGTCGGTCCCGGGCGAGATCATCCCGGGGGCCGACTTCTACACCTACGAGGACAAGTACCTCGACGGTTCCGCCCAGCTGGCCGCCCCGGCCGAGCTCAGCCCGGCCCGCACCGACGAGGTGCGGGCCCTGGCGGTGGCGGCCTTCACCGCCTGCCGCTGTGAGGGGATGGCCAGGGTGGATTTCTTCTTCGAGGACCCCGGCCGCGGGTTCCTGGTCAACGAGGTGAACACCATCCCGGGGTTCACCCCCATCTCGATGTACCCCCGCCTTTGGGAGGTGTCGGGCCTGTCGTACCCGCACCTGCTCGACCGCTTGGTGGCGCTCGCGCTGGAAAGGCACCGGCGCCGGTCGGAGCGGGCCGGGCGCCAGCGCAACCTCGCGGCTCCCTAGAGGTTGACCACCGGGCAGGTCAGCGTGCGGGTGATCCCGTCCACGAGCTGCACGCGCGACACGACCATCTTGCCGAGATCATCGACGCTGTCCGCCTCGGCGCTTACGATGACGTCGTAGGGCCCGGTCACGTCATCGGCCGACCGGACACCCTCGATCTTGCGGACTTCGTCGGCGACCTGAGCGGCCTTGCCGACCTCGGTCTGGATAAGCACGTAGGCCTGGACAACCATGCAACCTCCTCGGATCCCCCGAACTTCGGTGGCGGTCCGGCATCCTACTTCGCAGGGATCCACCACCACACGGGCAACATCTTGAACAATCAGCGGGTAAACGCCCGGAGGTGCGCCCGATGCCCAGTGTCCCTGTCACCCTTCGTCGTCACCCGGCGCTGCTGCTCGCCGGGGCGGTGGTCCTGGCCGCCGGTCTGGCCGCAGCCCCGGCGCCGGCCGGCCCGCTTCGACACTGGCCGCCCTCGGCGGTCAACGGTCACGTCGACGTGGTCACGCCTGCGTCGGCGCCGGCGGGGACCCCGGCCGCGGATTCCGAGATCACCGCCGACGCGGAGACCGAACCGGTCGGGGCGGCGGGAGACGCCGCCGACGACCTGGCCTTCTGGGTCCACCCGACGGACCCGTCCCGGTCGGTCGTCATCGGGACCGACAAGGAAGGGGCCCTCGAGGTCTACGACCTGTCGGGCCAGCGCATCCAGGCCATCGACCCCACCACCCGGCCCGGGAACGTCGACATCCGCAGCGGCTTCCCGCTCGGCGGGAAGATCGTCGACGTCATCGGGGTGGTCGGCTACGGCATGCGCTTCTACACGATCGACCCGGCCACCCGGATGCTCACCAACGTCACCGCCCCCGACATCCAGAAGAACATCAACATCCCGGTGGCGGGCAGCTGCCTCTACCACAGCCCCGTGTCGGGCAAGCACTACATGTTCGCCGACGCGCTCGACGGGCGGGCGGAGCAGTACGAGCTCATCGACGAGAACGGCCTGGTCAACGTGAAGAGCGTGCGGGGCCCGTGGAACATCGGCTCGGAGGCCGAGGCGTGCGTCTTCGACGACGAGAAGCAGAGCCTCTATGTGGCCGAAGAGGTCGTCGGCATCTGGGTCTACGGCGCCGAGCCGGACTCGCCCACCTCGGAGCGCACCATGGCGGCCCCGATCGGGCCCGAGGGCTACCTGGCGCCCGACGTCGAGGGCCTGGCCATCGTCAAGCAGTCGGGCGGGAACGGGTATCTGCTGGCCTCGTCCCAGGGTGACGACTCGTTCGTCGTCTACCGCCGCAACGGCCCGTGGGACTTCGTGAAGAAGTTCCAGGTCCCGGCCGGGGAGGCGACGGACCGCTGTTCCCGGACCGACGGGATCGACGCTGTCGCCGCCAACCTCGGGCCGCTGTACCCGAAGGGCGCCTTCTCCTGCCAGGACCACGTCAACGACCCTCCCGGTTCCCAGGGCAACCAGAACTTCAAGCTGATCCGGCTCGAGAAGATCCTGGACCTCGAGTAGCGGGCGCTCGGCCGACCTTGGACCCCTGGCACCGGCTCCGCTTCGGTCTGGCCGGCCTGGCCGGCGTCATCGTGGCGGGGACGGTCGGCTACCTGGTGCTCGGCTTCTCGTTCCTCGAGGCCCTCTACCAGACCGTCACCACCGTCACGACGGTCGGTTTTCGCGAAGTTCATCCCCTATCGGACGCCGGGCAGGTCTTCACTATCGTCCTCATCCTGCTCGGGGTGGGAACGGCCCTCTACAACCTCACGTTGATGATCGAGGCGGTGGTCGAGGGGCAGCTCTCCGAACTGCTCGGGAGGCGGAAGATGGAGCGCCAGATCGCTCGCATGACCGGCCACGTCATCGTGTGCGGCTACGGAGGCGTGGGCCGTGCCCTCACCGAGTACGTCAGCGCCGGCGGCCAACCGGTCGTGGTGGTGGACAAGGACGCCGTGCGGATTGCGACGGTGGCCCACCACGTGGTCCAGGGCGACGCCACGGAGGACACAGTGCTGCGGGAGGCGGGCATCGAGCGGGCCAGCGTTCTCGTCACCGCCCTGACGACCGACGCGGACAACCTGTTCGTCACCCTGTCGGCCCGGTCGATGCGCCCGGACCTGTTCATCGTGGCCCGGGCCCGGGCGGACGCCTCCGAGGGCAAGCTCACCCAGGCGGGCGCCAACCGGGTGGTGAACCCGCAGAGCATCGGCGGCAAGCGCATGGCCGCCTTCGTGCTCCAACCCCACGTCGCCGAGTTCCTCGACGTCGTCATGCACGACGGCAGCCTCGAGTTCCGGTTGGAGGAGGTGTCCATTCCGGCCGGCTCGCCCTTGGACGGCACCTCGCTTCGAAACGCCCACATCCGCGACCAGACCGGGGCTCTCATCCTGGCCATGCGCGACGAGGCCGGGCACTTCATCACCAACCCGCCGCCCGAGACCACCCTGGTCGCCGGCCACATCCTCATCGCCATCGGGACCGAGACCCAGTTGGCCGCCCTGACCCAGGCGGCGCAACGGGTCTAGCGCTGTCACCGGCGATGTTCGGCCGCTAACCGTTACCGGGCGCGTCGCTTCAAGCAAGGCAAAGGCGTCAACGAAGGGGCCGGCGGGCGAACTGGCGTTCATGAGGTCCGATTACCCCGGCCCTTTGAACGCCAGAACGACCGGGCCACGCGGCGAATGCTGTCTGGTGCGGTAGGTCAGGTGGCGCCGACGATGGGCTGGTTGAGGGCGATGTTGCCGGTGGAGCCGAGGAACTGGGCGTCCCCGGTCGGCGGACACCATTGCGTCCTGCGCCGTCTGGCCGCGGGCCGGAACGGAATTCGCCGTCAGCACCAGGACCGAGAGGAGGGGGAGGAGCGCGAGCGCTCACTGCTTTCTCATCAAACTGAAGATCGCCGCAGCGCTCGTGGGCGTTACGCCACCACCGGCATTTTCAGCGGCGTCAGGCGCAGCGGGTGATCTTGAACGGCCCGGTGCCTTCGACTACGGCGCCCGGACGTTCCGCCGCCCAGTCCGTCAGGCCCTCGGCCAGCTCGGCGTTCTCCTCGGCGGAGTCCATGTCGATCGACAGGCGCACACAGGTGCGGCCTTCCTGCTCCCAGGCCACGTAGCGGTCGCCACCCCAGCCGTCGGCGGCCGCTTCGGCGTAGCCCGGTTCGAGGACCTCGGCGAACATCAGCGACAGCATCAGCTGGCCGAGCGAGCCGGTCCGCACCATGGGGCCGTCGGCCACCGGGTCGGGGACCGCCTTGGCCGGCTGGTTGGCCGTGTACTTCTCCGGGTGCAGCACGAGCTCGGTGTTGGCCGGCGGGGCTTGGAGGGCGGCGTCGAACCGGGAGTCGCCGAGGGCGTCGGCCAGCCGGGCACCGGCGGTGAAGGGGAAGCCGAACGAGACGAGGATCACCTGCGGCACGTCCCGCGGGATCTGGGCGCCGAGGCGCCGCTGCTCGCTTTCGATCGCCTTGCGGTCGCCTTCGGGCAGACCCGCCACGTAGCGGGCCTCCAGCCGGCTGGCGATGCCCTCCACCAGGGACTCGAAGGCGTCGCCCGAGTCGTCCGTGGAGCTGCGCAGCGTCGGGCGGTCGATGTCGAAGTGCTGATCGTGGAGGGCGTTGGTCAGCTCGTGGACGAGGATCTTGCGCACGAAGGGCGTGATCTCACCCTCGCGCACCACCAGCTGGTCGGTCCGGTAGTCGTAGTAGGCCGGCGCCGTGCCGGTGGAGAGCCGCCGCACCTGGCCGGGCAGGTCGACGCCCGGGTCGATAATGCCCAGCGCCTTGTACACGCCCTGTACCCGGCGGGCCTCTTCGGCGGCGGGGTCGATGCGCAGGCCGGCCAGCGAGGCCTTGAAGGGCTTCTCGTCCTGGCGGACCAGGTTCACCGGCGCCTTGAACTTGAGGTGGCGCTCACCCTCGACATAGACCGACAGCTTGGCGACCACCTGCTCGAGCGTCTCGCTCTGGGCGGCGGGCGCGGCGGTGGCCGGCTTGCCAATGGTGGCCGTGGTGGGGGCGGCCGCCGGGGCGGTCGTGGTC
>CAZCVW010000141.1:0-8353 GCA_964502185.1 uncultured Burkholderiales bacterium | reverse complement strand
GCGGGCCCAGGTGCTGGTGCGCATCAGCTCGGGCCGGGTCTTTCATCCCGACCCCGCGCCGCCGCCCGAAGGCACCGTCGGGCGGCCCCGCCGGCACGGCCCGCGGTTCGCCCTCTCCGAGCCCAACACCTGGCCCGACCCCGACGCCGAGTTCGTCACCCATGACCCCCGCTACGGCGACGTCCGCGTCCAGGCATGGTCAGGGATGCACCCCAAGCTGCATGGCCGTGGACGATGGGTAGGCGGCGATGCGCCGCCGATCGTGCGTGGCACGGTGATCCGCGTCGAGGTCGAGCACCTCCCCAAACCCACCGCCCGCGCCGTCAAGACGCTGTGGCTGTGGTGGTCCGGGCCGGGCCGGGCCAACCCAACCTCGACCTGTGCTGGCGGGCAGCCGCCAGCTGAGCAAGAGCTTCGACCGGAAGGTCGACGCCGACCGGTTCCTGACCACCATGGAGTCCTCCAAGCTCCGGGGGGATTGGGTCGACCCTGCCCTCGGCCGTCGCCAGTTCGGCGAGATCGCCCTCGAATGGCAGGCGGCCCAGATCCATCGGCCTAGCACCCAGCAGCAGGTCGAGAACCACTTGCGAGTGAACATCCTTCCGTTCTTCGGCGACCGCACGTTGGCGTCGGTTCGGCCGTCGGACGTGCAGAAATGGGTGAAGGACCGGTCAACCAGGCTCGCGCCCGCCACGGTCACCGTGATCTACCGGCATTTCGCCGCAATCTTCAAGTTCGCCGTTGACGACGGCCTCATCACAACGACGCCCTGCCGGGGAATCAAGCTGCCGAGAATCGAGCGGCCGCCGGTCGATCCTCTTTCCACCGAACAAGTGTGGGCCTTGATCGAGGCCGTCCCCGAGCGCTACCGCGCTCTGATCATCCTGGCGGCAGGCTCAGGTCTCCGCCAAGGCGAGGCGTTCGGCCTGACCCTGCCCCGGATTGACTTCCTTCGCCGGAACCTCCGCGTGGAGGAACAACTGGTCCTCCTCACCGGCCAACCCCCGTACCTCGGCCCGCCAAAGACCGAGTCCTCCCGGCGGACGATCCCGCTGCCGGCGGTGGTGCTCGAAGCGCTTGCCGCCCACGTCGCCGCTTTCCCTCCTGGTCCGTGGCAGCTGGTGTTCACCGACGACAACGCCGGCCCCCTACTGCGAAACCGCTTCTCTGACAACGTTTTTCGCCGAACGGTCCGGGCCTTGGGTCTACCGCATGGCACGACCTTCCACGATCTGCGCCATTACTACGCCAGCCTCCTCATCCGCCACGGCGAGTCGGTCAAGGTCGTCCAATCCCGGCTCGGCCACGCCAGTGCCAAGGAGACCCTGGACACCTACTCGCACCTTTGGCCGGACTCCGAGGACCGGACGCGGTTGGCAGTCGAAGCTGTGCTGCGCCGTCCGCAACCCGAAGCGAAAGAGGCGGCTAGCGACGACTGATCCTCGTCGGCCGGCCAGACTCGATTCGGCTGGGGACACGGCTGTCTTTGGAAGACCCTCCTCGGCATGGCACGCCGCTAGCGCTAGTGCACGGTTCCGGAAGTTCCGAGCGTGTCTGAGATGGCGCTGACCAGCGACGATGCGATCCAGGACGCGCGCGGAACTTCCGCGCGGCTGCACTAGATGACTCTCGAACGCGGCCGACAAAGCTGTCTCACCCCCTCGGTACGATCACACCGGGTCGACCATTGCGGTCGTCAGGTCGCCGGCTAGCGAGAGGGGTAGTTGCATGCAGAGCAAGGACTTGATGCTGCGGGCACAGCGCGTAGCTGAGGCCGCCTCGCTCAGAAAAGTAGATTCGACGCGGCACAAGTGCTTCGTCTCATACCACGTCGCCGATGTCGATGAGGTGACGACCTTCCTTGATGACTTTGGTGCTGAGTTCATTCCCAGGTCAGTGGGCGTTACAGAGGAGGACGACTTCGTCGACAGCCTTGACCAGGATTACATCAAGCGGCGGATTCGAGAGGAGTACCTGACTGATTCGACTGTGACCATTGTCCTGCTAGGTGGGTGCACTTGGGCGCGGAAGTTCGTCGACTGGGAGATCTCGTCCTCACTGCGCGATGACGCGGCAAACAAGCGCAGCGGACTCCTTGTCGTTCCACTGCCCTCCATGAACAACACGGCAAGGCTCCCCGATCGCGTGAGGGACAACTGGGTGGTGGACAAGCCCGATGACTCCTACGCCCTATACGCGTCGTACCCCTCGACCAATGCGTCGCTACGATCGAACATCGAGACTGCCTTCCAGGGGCGGAGCACCAAAGCGAGCAAGGTAGACAACACCAGGGATCTTCGCCAGGCGAATAGCTCGTGCAGTTAACGCGAGTGCTGTCGCAATTCGGAAGGTAGCTCTACAGAGATGACTTCTCGGTGAGAGACTATTCTGAGTTTTCAGACGGACAGGTCAAACACCTTGAAATGATCCAGGCCGTCGTGACTCGGCTCGGGACCGACTCATTTCTGGTCAAGGGATGGGCAATTACCGTGGCGGGCGCGTTCTTTGGCTTCACATTTTCTGTGAATAACTGGCGATTGGCGACTGTAAGCTGCATTCCAACGTTCGTATTTTGGTGTCTCGACACGTATTTTCTTCGCTCGGAGCGCTCGTTTCGTTTGTTGTATGACCATGTAATTGCAGTGCCTCAACGCGTCGCACCGTTCTTCATGAGCGCTACAAGCCAGACCTTCATCTCATCGCTCTCGCCTCAAGATCGCGAGAAGACTTCGTGGTGGAGGTCCTTCGTTCGTCCTACGATGCTGGTCCTGTACGGAGGTCTGTTGGCGGCTGCGCTCCTCGTTGCAGCGTTGTCTGCCCAGATCTCGGAACAGAGTCGGTCAGGGCGGACCACCACCACAGTCACGACTGCTCATCCTTGATGCTCTCGTAGGCCGCACGGATCTGGTCGGCAACCTCCGCGGACACCTCGGCAGGGCCTTGGTCTTCGGGCGGCCAGATCCGTCCGAAGTGGTCGGAACGCCAGCGGGGGACGAGGTGGAGGTGGAGGTGGAAGACTGTCTGCTCTGCCGCGGCGCCTGACGATGTGATCAGGTTCATGCCCTCCGGCGCGAGCGCTTTTTGGATTGCCCGGCCGACTCTGACCGCCGCCCGCGCCAGTGAGGCGGCAAGATCGCTGTCGGCGCTCCAAAGATCGCGAACGTGCGACCGTGGGATCACTAGGGTGTGACCAACCGTCGCAGGGTCCAGCGGGAAGAACGCCAGCCAGTCAGTTCCCGAGGCAACGATAGGCGTGGTGGGGGTTCGACCCTGCGCGATTGCGCAGAAGTCGCACTCGGTCGAGGCGTCGGTCATCGACCGTCCCCCTCCTCCTCCAGCCAAGTGTCGGGATCGATCTCATCCGGGTCGATGTCTGGCTCGTCACCCAGATCGAGTTGGCCGTCTAGCACGGCTGGCGGCTCCCACGGAGGAACGTGATCGTATCGGCTGCGGTTCCCGGCCAGCTCTTGGTCCGTTTCCTCTTCAAACAACCTGAGCCGACCGATCTGCTCGTCCTTCCTTCGCTGCTTCGCCGCCTGGGCTCGCGCTTGCATCATCGGCAGAGTCTTGGTCGCAGCGTTGCCGTAGACGTGCGCCATAATCTTGTCGCCTGCTGAAGAGTCGGTGGCGAACACCATCGTGTACACCGGTTGACCGCCCGTTGTAACGATCTGCAAGGCGTGGGTTGTCTTGTACTCGAGGACCTTCTCCAGGCGCCAGCGCAGAAGGTTCACGAACTCCGCTCGCATCTCGTCAGGCGTGATGGCATCAGCGCGCCGGAGCTGATGGATCGCGATCCAGTCGCGGCAGCCATAGACACGGTCCAGCCGCTCCGCGCTGCGGCGTCCCCGGGCCCCCTGGAGGCCCAGTACACGAGCGAGTGCTGGTTCGGGGAAGAGCATCCACAACTCGACCTTCGTCTTCTTGTCGGATCGCCACTGGGCGAGCCGTTCGACTGTCGACCACGCTGCCTGGAGGCCCCGAGGATCCAGAAACGCGAAGGTTGGTGCCCAGCGCACGGGCTCGAGCCACCGGAGCGCCTCGGGCAGTAGTTCGTTGCAGTCCCCCCGGAATGCTCGCCACCGAGTGTCCGTCGGACGAGCGGCTTGAATGGCCGTCTCGAGTCGGGCGGCTTGGTCAGCGAGCTCGAAGAAGGCGAGCTGGGTGAACGGAGGGGCCGTTTCGAGGGCGATCCGGGTTGAACCCGCAAAGGTGCCGGCGGCGTGACGTCGACGGTTGTCGTAGCTGCCAGCGAACAGATCTAGGAACAGGACCCCTTTGGACCTGCCGGATACTGCGGTCGTGAAGGAGCGCAGGTAGTCGGTAAGGATCTTCAACTTGACCTCGGACCACCAGTCCCAGCCCTGCTTCTTCGTGGTCATGACAACGAACTTGCCTGAATCGGCATCGCATCGTGGGTGCGCCCGTCAAGTTCCCGCCCACCCGCCTTCGGGGTCCGGCCTCCCCACTGCTTGAAGAAGAACGGGACGACTGCCGCCTCGCATCGATCCCGGAGATCGTGCACCCATGCCGGATCCATAGGCCTGGCCGCCGGACCGCTTTCGCCGCCGGCGATCAACCAATGGACGCCATCGAGGTTGACATCGCCAAGCGGGCCCAAGAGCGGTTCCGCACTTACGAAGCGGACAGCGGCGTCCACCGTGCGAAGGTGCTCGAGACGGAAGGTGTACCGAGCGCTCTCGACGCTGACCCCCATCCAGAGGTTCGGGGGCCACTTGAGCCGCTGGCCGATATCCGCCAACCGCTTAGAGCGTTTCGTCAGCACCTGATAGGTGTGCTGCGGGGTGGCGGCGGCCACGTCGAACACCTTGATGATGAACTCGAGCGGCACGTCCGGGTGGAACAAGTCGCTCATCGAGTTGACGAAGATCACCCTTGGCGACGACCACTTCAGGGGGAGTTCTATCGCATCGGGATGAAGCGTGAGCTGGAATCCCGGCCCGCTCGTCCGGGGATCGCCGTCGTTCTGGTACTTCGACTGGCCCATGGCTTTCAGCCGCTTCGAGAGGGTGAGTGCGTAGCAGTTGTCGCAGCCCGGCGATGTCTTGTCGCACCCGGTCGTGGGGTTCCAGGTTGCCTCTGTCCACTCGATCGCGCTCAAGCCGGCCATGCGCACCGCCTCTCCGCTGCATTCACCTGCCCGGCTCGTGACCGCTCTAAGTGTCGCGAGCACTCGGAGCGCAATCGGCCTCCATCGTATTCAGCGGGTATGACATCCACAGCGGAATCTGACCCTTTCGGCGGGGACGACCTGGAGAGGGCCGGGCGTGGGTCTCCCGGAACCTGATGTGGTCCCCTCGTGGTCCCGGCGGAATCACATTGGAGTGTTTCCGCAGGTCAGACCATAAAATGGTGGCGAGCCGGCCTGTACGCCGGATTCTGTAACCAGCGCCTTGCGGCAACTGGCTGGCGGCCATCCCTCTCGGCCGGCGGTTGCCCGCCGGCTCTAGCGGCCTACCCGGGAGTCTTTGTCGGGCGGGCAGCCCATCTCCCTGTCTGGCCTTGCTCCGGGTGGGGTTTACCTAGCCGCCCGGGTCACCCCGGGCGCTGGTGCGCTCTTACCGCACCCTTGCACCCTTACCTGTGCGGGTGTCGGACCGGTCGACCGGCCCGGCTCCGCCATCGGCGGTCTGCTTTCTGTGGCACTTTCCTGCGGGTCACCCCGACTGGGTGTTGTCCAGCACCCTGCCCTCTGGAGTCCGGACGTTCCTCGGACCGATCAAGTCGGCACGCGGCCGCCCGGCCGGCTCACCACCACCCGTCATCGTACCGGTGGGGAGACCGGGGGCAGGTTTGGTACGTCTGGTGTACCAAAACTGCCCCTGGCTAGTTCGTTCGGGCCATACCTCTGCGGAGCACCCGTCCGTACACTCGGCATGTGTCCAAGGACCCTGCCCGCCCCCGCCGCCCTTTCACCGCTTGACGTCCGCTGAGACGCCGTTGCGGCGGGCCCTGTACCGGGCGCTTCACGACCCTCTCACCGGGTTGGCCAACCGCGCCCTCTTCATGGACCGGGCTACTCAGGCCCTGGCCCGGGCCCGGGCCCGGCTCCAGGCGGGTTCGGTGGCCGTCCTCTTCCTCGACCTCGACCGCTTCAAGCTGGTCAACGACTCCCTGGGCCACGCCGCCGGCGACGAACTGCTGGCCGAGACCGCCCGTCGCCTCGAGGCGACGGTCCGGGGGACCGACCTCGTCGCCCGGCTCGGGGCCGACGAGTTCGTCGTGCTCGCCGAGGAGGTCGACGGCGAGGCCGACGCGATCGCCCTGGCCCGACGGCTGCGCGAAGCCGTGGCCGAACCGGTGCGCCTCCCCGGTGGAGAACAGGTGGTGTTGACGGCCAGCGTCGGCATCGCCCTGGCCGGCGCCGGCTACGACCAGCCGTCCACGCTCCTCTACGACGCGGACTTCGCCATGTACCGGGCCAAGGAGTGTGGCCGCGACGGATACGCCCTCTTCGAGGAAGGGCTGCGCTCCGCCGCCCTCAACCGCTTCCGGGCCGAGGCGCTGCTGCGCCGGGCCCTCGACCACCACGGGCTGCGGCTTCACTACCAGCCTCTCGTCGAGGTGGCCACCGGCCGCCTGGTCGGCGCCGAGGCCCTCGTCCGCCTGGCGGATCCCGACCGGGGCCTCGTGGCCCCCGCCGAGTTCATCCCGATGGCCGAGGAGAGCGGGCTCATCGTTCCCCTCGGCTGCTGGGTGCTGGCCGAGGCCGCCACCCAGGCCGGCCGCTGGCGCAAGCACGTCGTCGAGGGCGGCGACGACAACCACAGCCGGCCGGGGCCCTTCACCGTCGCCGTCAACCTGTCCGGGCGCCAGCTGGCCCATCCTGGCTTCCTCGGTGATGTGAGCGCCGTCGTCGACGAGTCCGGCGTGGCCCCCGAAACCCTGTGCTTCGAGATCACCGAGGACGCCCTGATCGACGCGACCGGCGCCACGCTGCGCACGCTGGAACGGCTGAAGGAGCGCGGGTTCCGGCTCGCCATCGACGACTTCGGCACCGGGCACTCGTCGCTGACCTGGTTGCGCCGCCTGCCCGCCGACATCCTGAAGGTCGACCGCAGCTTCGTCGCCGGACTCGGGACGGACCGGGAAGACACCGCCATCGTCCGGGCCGTCGTCGGTCTCGGCCAGGCGCTCGGGCTCGTCACCGTGGCCGAAGGCGTGGAGACGGAGGCGCAGCTCGAGGTGTTGAAGGAACTCGGGTGCGACTGGGCCCAGGGCTGCTACTTCGCCCGCCCCGGCCCGGCCGAGGCGGTCACCGCCATGCTGCGGGGCGCGGCTTAGAACTGGATGGCAGTGAGCTCGGGCACCCAGCCGGTGCAGCGCTCCACCGCTTCGGCCCAACGGGCCCGGAGTTCGTCCCGCTCGCCGGGGGAGACCGACGGCTCCACCACTCGGGACGGCCGGAACAGCGCTGCCGTCGCCGCTTCATCGGGCCAGACGCCGGTGGCGATACCGGCCAGGTAGGCGGCCCCGAGGGTGGTCGCCTCGGTCACGGGCGCCGCTTCGATGGGGCGGCCGGAATGATCGGCCAGAGCCTGGAGCACCACCGAGTTGGCCGACATCCCGCCGTCGACCCGCAGGCGCTCGATGGCCAGGCCGGTGTCCGACTCAGCCGCCTCCAACAGGTCGACGCCCCGGGCGGCGACACCCTCCAGCACGGCCCGGACGATCTCGGCCCGGCCGCTGCCCCGGGTCAGGCCGAACAGTCCGCCCCGGGCGCCGTAGTCCCAGGAGGGAGTCCCCAAGCCGAGCAGGGCGGGTACGAAGACCACGCCGCCGCTCGACGGCACCGAGGCGGCCAGCGCCTCCGACGACGCCGAGTCGGCCAGCATGCCGAGGTCGTCCCGCAGCCACTCCACCGCCGTCCCGGCGGTGATGGCGATGGCTTCCGCGCCCCACGTCACCGTGCCGGCCCGCCTCCAGGCCACGATCGGGATCGTGCCCGCCGGGCCGCGCCCGGGATGGGCGGGCCGGTCCCCGCCGGTGCACACGTCGAGCATGCCGCCGGTCCCGAGCGTCAGCTTGGCCGCCCCCGGCACGACGCAACCCTGGCCGAGCAGCGAGGCCTGCTGGTCGCCGGCCAGCCCGGCCAACGGCGGCGCCCCCGGCAGCACGCCGGCCGTCCCCAACACCCCGGACGAGTCGGCCAGCGCCGGCATCACCGCCATCGGGATGCGCAGGCGTTCCAGCACCACCTCGTCCCACCCCGACGCGTCGGGCTTCACCAACCCGGTCACGGCCGCGTTGCCGGGGTCGGTGACGTGCACCTCGCCGCCGGAGAGCACGAAGGCCAGCCAGGTGTCGACGGTGCCGAAGGCCAGGTCGCCCG
>CAZCVW010000140.1:0-8377 GCA_964502185.1 uncultured Burkholderiales bacterium | reverse complement strand
GGCCGGGGTGTCGGCGGCGGCACCCGAGCCGTAATCGGTGGCCCCGGTCGCGCCGGACCCGGCGGCGGCGAGGCCGGCGGCGGCTGTCCCACTGTGGGCCGAGATGATCTCGGTCTTCTCCAGCCGGGTTCCGCAGGCGCTGCCCGTGGCCAGGATGATGGCGAGGGCGAGCCCTGCCCAAGTCCGCCGAGAACGACGTTGCATGGCCGATCCTCCGTGGTGGGTGTGGGACCGACGCGTGGCGGGGCTCATGCTGCGTGCCCCCCGACGTCGATACCGAGGTATTTGGCGAACACATCGGCCGCGTCGAGCTCGTCGGGGTCGCCGGCGAACTGCACGGTGCCGCGGGAGAGGATGTAGACGTAATCGGCGATGCCGAGCGCCTTCTCCACGTACTGCTCCACGAGCAACAGCGAGCAGCCCTGGCGGGCCAGCTGCTCGAGGAACAGGAAGATGTCGTCCACGATCCGCGGGGCGAGACCCATCGACACCTCGTCGAGGAGCACCACCTGCGGACGGCGGGCCGACGCCCGGGCCAGCGCCAGCATCTGCTGCTCGCCGCCGCTCATGGTGCCAGCCACCTGGTTGATCCGCTCACCCAGACGGGGAAAGGCGGAGACGGCCCGGTCGAACGCCTCGGCGTCCTCCCCGCCGGCGAATACGCGCAGGTTCTCGCGCACGGTGAGCGACCGGAAGATGCCGCGCCCCTCGGGCACGTGGCAGACGCCCCGGCTTACGAGGTTGTCGGCTGATTCCCCGGTCACGTCCTCGCCGTCAAGGAACAGCGCCCCGGCCTGGGGGGCCATGAGCCCGGACCCGACCTTGAGCAGCGTGGTCTTGCCCGCCCCGTTGGGCCCGAGCAGCGCCACCACGGCCCCGGTGGGGACGACCAGGTCGATGCCCCGCAAGACGGTCGCGCCGCCGTAGCCGGCGTCGATGCCCTTCAGCTCCAGCATCAATGCACCCCCGAAGCGGCGTCCAGTACCTCAGCGTCGACCGCTTCCTCGGCCCCGATCTCGCCCAGATAGGCGGCCCGTACGATCTCGCTGTTGCGCACCCCGGCCGGCGTCCCCTCGAAGATGAGGGCGCCGAAGTCGAGGACGTAGAGGTAGTCGCAGACCGACATGACGAGCTCCATGTCGTGCTCGACGAGGAGGATGCCGGCCCCCTCCTGTTCGACCAGGGAGCGCACGATCTGCCCGAAGCGCTTCGTCTCGGTCGAGTCGAGGCCGGACGACGGCTCGTCGAGGAGGATCATGCGGGCGCCGCTGGCGATGACGCGGGCCAGCTCGACCAGGCGGCGCCGACCGGTGGAGAGCACGCCGACGAGCTCGTCGGCCACGTCGTCGAGGCCGCAGGCGGCGAGGGCGTCGTCGACCCGCCGTTCGGTGTCGATCCGCTCTTTGGGCGTGGCCCACAGGTGGCGCAACGGATTCATCCCGGCCAGCCCCGCCTCCCGGCCGACGGTGAGGTTATCCCGCACGGTCAGCGAGTCGAACAGCTCCATCCGTTGGTAGGTGCGGCTGAGCCCCCGGCGGCTGCGGGCGGCAGGCCCGAGCCGGGACACGTCCGTCCCGCCCAGGAAGACCTCGCCGGCCGACGGGCGGTTCAGCCCGCTGCAGGCGTTGAAGGTGGTCGTCTTGCCCGCCCCGTTGGGGCCGATCAGGCCGGTGAGGCGGCCGAGCGGCGCCGCGAGGCTGAGCCCGTTGACCGCGACGAGGCCACCGAAGGTGACGGTCAGGCCCTGCAGTTCGAGACCCTGGTTCGGTTCGGTCACGCCAGTCCTCCTGCGGGCAGGGCCGACCCGGGTTGCGGGGCGCCGGCCGCCTCCTGCGTCCGGGTGCGGACGGGGCTGCGCAGCCGCCGGTCCTGCGAGCTCTCCAGCCACCGACCCACGTTGAATTGGGGCAGGATCGTGGCCAGGATCGCCGTCGCCCCGAAGAGCATGGTCTGGTAGTTCACGAACCCGTCCGGCGCGTAGGCGGGGACGACCACGAGCAGCCCGGCGGCCAGGAACGGGGCCAGCACCGGCCGCCGCCCGCACACCAGCAGGACGGCCAGCCACAGCAGCGACTGGAACGAGGTGAAACCCGTGGCCCCCACCCGGCCGGCCTGGGCGGCGATGAGCGCCCCCGACACGCCGGCCAGGGCCGCGGCCAGGCAGAAGACGAGCACCCGGGTGACGTTGACGGATAGTCCGTGGGTGGACAGGGCCGTGGGCGAGTCGCCCATGGCGCGGAGCAGCCGGCCGATCCGGTTGCGGACAAGGGCGACCACGATGGCACCACAGCCGAGCGCCACCATGAGGGCCACCAGGTAGAACCCCTTCTCCGTCGTCCCGTCGATGCCGAGGAACTTGGGCCGGGGCGCCTGGCGCGCACCGATGGTGCCGAACATGACGGCCGCCGGATAGGCCACCTTCTCGAGCAGGATGCCGAACCCGAAGGTGGCCAGCGCCAGGTAGATCCCCTGGAGGCGGATGGCCGGGATGGCCACGATCAGCCCAAGGGGGATGACCGCCACGCCGGCCAGCACCAGGGCGACGAGCCAGGGCAGGCCGAAGTCGGTCAGGTGGGCGAACGTCGTCGCCCCGAGGGCGGCGAAAGCGGCATGGCAGAGCGAGATGCTGCCGGAGATGTAGACGAGCAGCCCGAGCGACAGGAGGGCGGGTACAAGGGCGAGGGCGGCGTTGTAGGACGTGAGCCGGACGCCGGCGATCCATGGCACGACGGCCAAGAGACCGATGCCGGAAGCGGCCACGATCCGCATGACCCTCTTCGGGAGCACGAGCTGGGGCCGGAACTTCGGCATGCTCTGCACCGTGGCCAGCTTGCGGGCCGGCACTATCAGGAGGGCCAGGAACAGGATCAGGAACGGCACGCTGGGAGCGAGGCCTTGCAGCACGCGCGTGGATCCGAACTTGGTGGCCAGGGCGCCGGCCACCCCGACGACGAGCCCGCCGGCGTAGGTGAGGGGCAGGCTGCGGAACAGCCCGATGGCGCAGGCCCCGAACGCCTGGACGACGAGCAGCGTGAGGAGCGAGGCGTCGAGGCCGAGCGACGGGGCGATCAGCACGCCCGACAGCGAGGCCAGGCCGCAGCCCATCATCCACGCCAGTCGCTGCACCCGGTCGGGCCCGTAGCCGGCGAGCGACACGAGCGACCGGTCGTCGACCACGCCCCGCATGACGGCGCCGATGGTGGTCAGCCGCAGGAAGGCGTACAGGCCGGCGGCCAGGAGGGCGGCGACCACCATGATGATGATCTGCCCGTACTGGACGGCGACACCGCCGACGTCCACGGTCTTGGTCGGCAGGAAGGGCGGGAAGAGCCGGGTGGTGCCGCCGAACTTCCAGAGGAGGAAGCCCTGGATCAGGAGGAGCAGGCCGACGGTGGCGACCAGGGAGATCTCCGTCCGGGCGCCGGCCAGTCGGCGGGCCATCCAGGAGACCGCCATCCCGCCGAGCACGCCGACGCCGGCCACGGCCAGGACGAGGGCAACGGGCCACGGCCAGCCGTGCGTCGTCCGCAGCTCGTAGAAGGCGTAGGCACCGAGCGCGGCCACCGCGCCGTGGGCGAAGTTGAAGACACCGGCGGTGCGGTAGGTGAGGACGAGGCCGGTGCCGGCCAACCCGTAGATGGAGCCGCTGGCCAGGCCGACGATGATGAAGGGCAGCAGGTCGCTCAAGGGACGCACACCTCGCAGGCGGTGCGGCCGAGCTGTTCGTGCTCGGCCCGCTCGGCGCCCGCCACCGCTTTGCCCCGGGCCAGCGGGCAGTCGGGGCGGTGGAAGTAGCGCATGCCGTCGGCCGACACCGGGCGGGAGCCGTTCTGGCCAACCGCGGCCGAGGCGGCGGGCAGGGGCCGCAGGTCAACGACCGGGGCGCGGTCGCCCTCCTCCGGGACGGGCACGGTGTGCCGGCAGCGCACGCCGACGGCCCGCCGGCCGGCCATCAGCCAGGCGGCACTCACGGCTCCGGAGAGCACCAGCCCCACGGCGGCCAGACTGACCCAGCGGTACTGGTCCCCTACGACCGCCTCGCCGGCCGTGCCCCACCAGCCGAGGACCACGGCGACGACGCCGAGCGTCCATCCCACGCCGAGCATGGTGCGCTGGCCAGTCCCCCAGAGAGCAGCCCCCCACAGACCAGTGCCCAACGGGCCGACCGCCTGCCGGCCGGTCTCCTCGGCTACCACGGCCGTCACCGCGTCGCCGACGCCCGGGGAGTTTCGCCGTGGACCACCCGGCTCATGGCCGGGGTCGCCGGAGGGCGGGCGGCCACGTCCAGCCAGGCCTGCTCGATGCGGTCGAGCTTGCGCCATTCGTCGCGCAGATCGGCCGACAGCCACAGCACGGCGCCGACGCCGATCAGCAGAAGGCCGAAGAAGCCTCCGGAGACGATGTACGGCATCGACTCGGCCGGGTAGGCGCTGCGGCTGACGCCGAGCCATCCGGCCAGCATGGCCAGCGCGGCGGCCACCATGAGGCCCACGGCGGCGACCCGGTCCCACTGGTTACGAGCCCACTTCATCATGTTCATCGCACCTTCACCCCGAGGAGACTGAGGACCTGAGAGAGCACAACCACCGCCGCCGCACACGGTCGCCTCGTCAGCCATGGTCCCCCCTCCCAGGTCCCCGACAGCACACCGTCGAAGGGCCCGTGCGGTCCTGAGTGGGAGGTACTCAATGCCAGCGGCCGTCGACCACCTGAGGCCCCGAGGGGTCCTGGCGAACCCCTGCGCCAAAGGCGGCCGCGGCGCCCGTCAGGGCCGGTTGAGGAACCCCGCGTCGATGCAGACGGTGTAGCCCGTGACGCTTATCTGTGAAGGGGTTGGTCAGCCGGCGGTCACCGGCTCGGCTCCGAGCGAGACCTCCGCCGGGACGGTCGAAGCGGGCTCGATCCGCACCGGGATGCCGTTGAGGACCGAGGAGCCGGAGAGAGCCTCGACGTCCTCGGGGCGGCTGGAAACCATGAAGTTCGAGGTCATGCCCGCCGGCCGCTGCCCGCGTGGCCCCATCCGTGGGGCAGGGCCACCGTGCCGGAGATCATCTCGTCGGTCAGGGTGACCGGCACGACGATCTCCCCGGCATTCGAGGTGATGCGGGCCTCGTCGCCTTCGGCCAGGCCCAGGGCGGCGGCGTCCTCCGGATGGATCCGCAGCGTGAGCCGGCGGGGATCGGGCATCAGCTTCGGCGAGTTGTGCCGATGAGGGGGTAGGGCAGGTCGGCGTGCGCCCCCGCTCCCGCTCGAGCCGGCCGATCTCGGCGATCACCCGGGCCTCGGCCAGGTGGATCTTTCCGTCGGGGTGCTGCAGCCGGCCCTTGAGCGGCCGGAGCGGCAGGTCCTCGTGGGGAGCACGACGCCGTGGGGCGCCCGTTCCACCCGCTTCTGCCACGACCAGCCCTTGCGGCGCAGACCGAACCAGTCTCCCGTCTTGCCGGTGCGGATGAGGAGGTCGGCCATCTGGCGGGGCCTTGATCTTGAGGTGGGCCGGCTTGGCCAGCCAGCGCTGCACCGGCGTGCTACCGGTCAACGCCTGGCGCCGGCTGGCTCCAGCGCTCGTGTAACACGACACCACACCTATGCTTCCGCCATGGAGATGCGCCAGCTCGACAGCCTGTCGGTGTCTGTCGTGGGACTCGGCTGCAACAACTTCGGGCCGCGGATCGACGAAGGCCAGGCGAAGGAGGTCGTGGCGGCGGCCCTCGATGTCGGGATCACCCTGTTCGACACCGCCGATGTCTACGGTGCCGGTCAGTCCGAGGAGTTCCTCAGGCCGTCCCAGCCGCTCCGGTAGAGGGGCGCCAACTCCCGGAGCTCCCGGTAGAACGGATACGGATCGTCCCTCCCCTCCGGCGACACCAGCCGGTCGAGCACCTCGTCGGCCCGGGCCAGCACCTGCGTGGAGACGCCCTCGGCGAAACCGGGGTCGGGGGCGGGACGGGAATCCGCCGAGATCGTCATGGGCGTCGCTCCTCACCCGGCCCAAAGGGGCCGAATCCGGCATCCCACCCACGGTAACGTGAGCTTGGCACCCAGTGCAATAGGGCTCACAGTGACAGCTCCCTGCCCCCCGAACGGCTGCTCCAGAACCGATGCCCATGTACTTCGGTTCCGCCCCGGCGTGGGAGTAGCCCACCAGCCGCCCGAGCGGCTCGAGCCCCTCACGTTGGGCCACCCCCCGCTCCATGAGCACCACGGCCGAGGCGGCGTCGTTGAGGCCAGAAGCTCGGGGCCGCCTGCCGGTCGCGGCCCCGCCGGCGAGGGCGAAGTCTCTGGCTTCCGGCCGCACCGCACCAAGCGGTCGCCGATGGAATCCGAAATCGACCACCGTGGTCCGCCCGGAGAAGCGGGCGAGCTGAGTGAGGACTCAAGTACGTCCCGGCTGAGCGAGACGAGCACTTCGCCACCCTCAGGAAACGGCCCGAAGCTCTTCGCCAGCTTGGGGATGTCCGCAGGTACGCTGGAGGGTTGAAGGGACCGGGGAGTGGCGCAGTGGTAGCGCTCCTGCTTTGGGGGCAGGAGGTCGGGGGTTCAAATCCCCCCTCCCCGACAAGTTAGGTTGTTGGCTCACGTTGCGGGTGTAGCTCAGTTCGGTAGAGCGCCGTCCTTCCAAGTCGGATGTCGCCGGTTCGAGTCCGGTCACCCGCTCTCAATCGACAAGCATGTACGGGTGGCGGCCATGGCCCGCGTCGTACTCGCCGAAACCGACCCCTTCGTCGGTCTCGCCGCCGATCTCGGCGCCGCCGACCAGGGTTGGGCAACCGGTTGATCGTCGTCGACGACCATCTCGTCGCCGCCCGGCTCGCCTCCGGCGACGTGTGCGGCTGAAGATGCAGGGCTGGGCAACTCGGCCGTCGCCACGACATGCTCCTGGTGGTGGCGCCGGTCGTCGGCGCTGGCCGGCTCCCGGGTCGGTGCTCTGTCCGCCCACTTCGCCGGATTCGATCCGGCGCAACGGTCGGCTCTGCTCCGCACGGTCCGCGCCCTCCCGAACGGCTCGTCATTTTGGACCTCCGAGAGTTGATCCCGGCGATGGCTGTGCTGTCGGTGGAGCACAATCTCAACCTGCTGGCGGCGGAAGCGATCGTGGCCGCCGAGATCCTCGAGGCCGAACTCGTCGTCCGTCAGGACACGCCGAAGATCCGCGAGACCGCGGCGGCGCGCGGCATCAGGTACCGGATCCTGGCCTAGCCCATTTCGGGCGTTTCGCGGTGGTTCACGCCCCATGCAAGAGACTCCCGGCGTGGGCCACCTCGATCAGGAGTTGTTCCGGCGCACCCCGTTCGTACTGGCGTTCCTCAGGTCCGCATTACCGGACCTGAGGAACGCCGGTTGCCTTACCGGGCCCGGATCTCGGCCAGCTCGCGGAAGCCGGCGGACGACGACAACCCGGCGGGGATCACGCCTTCGAGCGCCCGGTCGAGGAAGTCGGCGAGAACCGCCCAGCCCTCGGCCGACGGGGGTGCGGAGACCGTGGCCAGGGAGAGGGCGAAGCCGAGTTCGTGGACGCCGGGCTTCGGGCCGGGGAACACCACGGCCGAGCGGCGGGCCACCAGCCTCGGGGTGCCGAGCATGTCGTCACGGGCGCCGAAGGCCAGCGACCGGCCGTAGCCCAGCTTGTCGTCGTGGTAGGCCGGGTTGCGGCTCCAGGTGGCGTCGATGGCCATCGCCACCGGACGGCCTCCGGCCGGCCACCACTCCACCGACGCGTCCGGGCTCCGCTTCCGGGACAGGGCCACGATCTCGTCTGGGGCGGACCGCGGATACACCCGGTCGAAGCAGATACGGACCCGGCCGTGCCCCGTCTCCGCCTCCTCGGCTCCTCCCCGGGGCAACGGCGCGCCGGGCGACGACGGCAAACCCAGCCGCCGGCGGACGGCGGACCGGACCGCCTGGCTCACCCACACCTCGAACAGGGCGTTGAGCGTCTGCGTCCGAACCCCGAGCGCCACCGGGTCGCCCGGCAGCGGGCTGAAGCGCAGGCTGGCGTCGAGCGCCTCGGACACGGACCGGAACGCCCGGTAGTGAGGTTGGTCCCGCAGCAGGAAGCTCACCCGGGGCGCCGGGCCCGGGGCCAGGCCGCTCCACGGCGGCTCCGACGCCATGGCCATCAGCGCCCGGGACGCCGCCGCCAGTTCCCGGGCCAGCTCCGCGTCGACCCCCGCCTCGGGGCCGGCGTCCACCGCCTCCCGGACCAGAGCCAGCAGCCGGGCGACGACGCCGACCACGAACCGGTTCTCCTCCCGGTCCGGGCTGTGCTCGACGGCCAGTGTGGCCACCCTCCCCTCCCGGGGCGCCGCCACCGGGCGGGGCGGGTCGAAACGGTGCAGGCGGCGCAGCAGCACCCGCCGCCCGCCGGTGCGGTCGAGCG